>NZ_JSZE01000069.1 GCF_000802365.1 Xanthomonas cannabis pv. cannabis | reverse complement strand
GATCTAACGACAACGGCTGCGTACTGCGGCCGTTGTCGTTCCACTACCAGCATCGCTGCCGATCTATGCCGCCACGCGCGCAGGCATGGACGCGATGGTTTAGCGACGGCTAGGCTGCCGTGGACTTGAAGCTGGAACCGTCATTTGCGGGTTCCCCCTTTTTCCCGCGAGCGTTTCTCCTTCCCCCGCTTGCGGGGGAAGGTGCCCGGAGGGCGGATGGGGGCAGCGGTCTCGCGTTGTCCCTAGATGCAGCGCACGACCTCAACCGCGCGGGAGAAAGCGATGGATTGCCAGCGCTGCAGCAGTCCGGCCAACGCCTCTCCCTTATTGTCCTATTTGGGAACCGTTATTTGGCCCCCGTTATCTCGTTGCGAAACACTCAGCGCGTCATCGACGGACCAGCCTGGCTGACGGCTTGCTGGGGCTGCTCCAGCGCCTGCTGCTGTTCGCGCGCCTGGGCCTGAGTCTGGTTGATTGCCTGCAGGCGATCGAACGACTGGGTCTCTGGTGTCTGCACGGCGTCCACGGTCGGCATGTGTGCGCGCTGGTGTGCCGGATCGTTGAGGGCGCCCTGGACGACGAAGACCTTTTCGCCGGCGGCTAGCTGCGGTGTTGGGTTATTGAGCACCACATGGTCCACCCGCGACAATCCTTCCTCTTTTGCCAGCGCAAGCAGGCTGGCGGTCATGCGCTGGCTTGATGCATCCCACTCCCTGCCATGCAGGGCGTCTAGCTGCGTCACGCCACCCTTGATCTGCTGGTAAAGCGCGTGGTCTGGGTGGCCTGGCTGTGAAGGCGTCTGCGCCGGGGACCGTGGCGATTGTGGGTCGCGCTCTCGCAGCTCCTGCTCCAGCGCCTGAGCAGAAATCGGCGAGACGTGCAGGTGAGTGTCCTTGCTGTGCTGGAAGAGCCCAGGGGTTGGCGGCTGCTTACTACTGTCCAGGTATGGCATGGGACGGGTGTCGCTGCCCAGGTCAATGCCGTTGTGCTCCAAAATTTCTTCATTGAATCCCAGGCGTTGCATGTCCAGGATCATTGGCTGCTCCGGCTCGCCGGGCTTTGACTTGTTGTAGTGTCGCTCGTAGATGGCGGCTGTGCCGACCACCCAAGGACCGTAATGGTTGACGTAGTCGGACTGGCCCGCATGACCGATACGGGTGTCCTTGACCGACTTGTCGAAGTAATTCGCTCCCATTGCCTCGACATTATCCGCCGTGGGCGACAACGTCAGGTCGCTATTGAACGTCAGGTTTGCCTTGGGCGTATAGACGCTTGGATAACCGCTGCGCGTGACGAAATCTCTGGCCCGACCATCCGCAAACAGGTACACATCTTCAAGCGTAGGATTAGGATTACGACTCTTGACCGCGCTCACGATAGCGTTCCATCCGGCTATTTCGGCCGTTGCTTCGTCCGTACGATTACTGGCCAGCACCTTCTCGCCAGCAGCAGTGTAATCATGCGTGCTACGGGCAATTTTTATTGCCTCTGTTTTGAACTGTTCCCGCGCAAGCGCAGCAGTGGGGCTGTAAAGGCTATGCTGAATTTCATGTCCCATGACGAAGGTCAAATCGCCTGCTGCTGCATGCTTGCCGTTGGCATCATTCACCAGCGCTGCAAGCGGCAGATGAATTTTCTGATCGCGTGGATCATAGGTGCCTCCCGCATGCGGATCGTTTAACGGCGCGAAGCCTTTCAGCACCTTTTTTTTGCACCGCCTCGTTGATCTGGCGGGTCAACTCGGGCGAATCGTTCAGGACCCGGTTGAAGTTGTCCAGATGCTCACGTGTGACACCTGGTTGCTGACCAAATGACGCCACCACTGCACTTGCTTCTTGACTCAACATGTCCGCTCCTTGGACTAGCGAATTTGAACCCACTCTATGCACTGATGAGTGGTGCGCGCCAAAGGTTCGTCAGCCTCGCCACGCGGGAAGAGCTCCACGCGCATCCCTGGGCGTTGAAAAATATCGCTCATCCATCGCCCATCTTCGACAAGATTGCGCTGCCGCGAAAAACCCATTTTCTCGAGGTGCGCCGCAAATGCCTCGAAGTCGATCTGGCAGATATCCGACATAGTCGGAGACGCTTCTGGCGGATTAGGCAGGAACAGGAACTCGAACCATGCTCCCTTTACTTCGGTTTTGTTGACACCAAACCCGTAGTTCCAGTTTCGGGTCAGCACTCCGCTGGCACCGAACCGCCCGGAACCATCATCGCGATGCTGTACCGACTGGCCCATTGCTCGAGACACATGGTCGGCAGTGAACGATTCAATACTGGTGCTTGTGCGAATCAGCTCCAGTACCCGCTCCAATGCTTCCTGCGCGGTACGTGGTCCACCTTTGGAAGGATCTGCAGGTACGCGATCGGCTGAGGAACTCATGGCAGATGTCTCCGTGACGGTTGCCGGGGCTGGGGTGGCTGCTGTGTGGGCGCATGCGCCCAGGGCGAAGATGGCGAGCAAGGCGTAGAGGGGGCGCGCGATCATGAAGCGTCCGTTGTGCGCTGGTGTGGCTGCGACGCTAGTGGCATCGGGCACCGACGTCAATCGCAAGGTCTCTGGCACCCTCATCGCCGCACGCTGCGCACCTTGGCCGGCATCTCCACCGGCGGCAACACCTCCCTTCGGATGTAGACCCACTCGACGCATTTGTGCGCCACCAACTCTTGCGGTTCCGCAGCCTCGCCTCGTGGGAAGACCTCTACACGCATCCCTGGGCGGCTAAAGAAATCACTCATCCAGCGACCGTCCTCGACGATGTTGCGCTCGCGCGTGAATCCCATTCTTTCCAGCTGCTGGGTAAAGCGGTCGAAGTCCAGGCCGCAGATCTCGGTCATCGGGGGCGATGCGCCAGCCACATTGCGATCAAAACGGAATTCGAACCAGCGTCCATCGAGCTTGGTTTCATCGACACCAAAGCCGTAACTCCACTCTTTGGTGAGCCGGCCAAAGGCGCGGTATCGGCGTTCATCGTCTTTCACGAACTGAACCACCTGCCCCATCGCCGAATTCAGACGCTCGGGAGTGAAGTCGTAGATGGTCTGGCTGCCCTCGATCAAGGCAAGCAGCTGTCCAAGCAAATTCTCCGCAGTGGGCTTGTCAGGCGGCACAGTGGCAGGGCTGGATGAACTCAGGGCGGATGTCTCCGTGACGGTTGCCGGAGCTGCGCCGCCGGCCGCGTGGGCGCAAGCTCCCAGAGCCAGGATGGCGAGCAAGGCGTAGAGGGGGCGCGCGATCATGAAGCGTCCGTTGTGCGCTGGTGTGGCTGCGACGCTAGTGGCATCCGGCACCGAGGTCAATCGCAGGGCTTCTGGCAACCGCCGCATCATCGCCGCACGCTACGCGCCCTGGCCGGCGCCTCCGCCGGCGGCAACACATCATCAGCAGCTGCCCCGCGCTGGCGGTGATGCGCAGCTTGGTGCCGATGGCGAAGCCCAGTTGTTCCAGCCATAGGCCGCTGAGGCGGACATGGGGCACGTGCTGGTCGCCGGCGCCCGCGGCAATGAGGTAGCTGACGGCGGATTGGCGCGCTTGGCGTGTGGGCTTCACCCCGCTTTGTTGAACCTCAACGCGTCATCGACGGACCGGCCTGGGTAACGGCTTGCTGGGACTGCTCCAGCGCCTGCTGCTGTTCGCGCGCCTGAGCCTGAGTCTGGTTGATTGCCTGCAGGCGATCGAACGACTGGGTCTCTGGTGTCTGCACGGCGTCCATGGTCGACATATGGGCACGCTGGTGAGCCGGGTCGTTGAGGGCGCCCTGAACGATGAAGACCTTCTCCCCGCCCGCCAGCTGAGCCGTTGGGTTGTTGAGCACCACATGATCCACCCGCGACAACCCTTCCTCTTTTGCCAGCGCAAGCAGGCTGGCGGTCATGCGCTCGCTCGATGCATCCCACTGCCTGCCATGTGCGCTATCGAGCTTTTGCACCCCGCCTCTGATCTGCTGGTATAGCGCGTGATCCGCATGGCCTGGATCTGACGGAAGAAGGTGAAGTGACGTTCCTTGCGATGGGGATTCACGCGCACGGAGCTCCTGCTCCAGCTCTTGTGCAGAGATCGGCGAGACATGCAGATGCGTGTTCTTGCTGTGCTGGAACAAGCCCGGCGTCGGGGGCTGGGTGCTGCTATCCAGGTAAGGCATCGGGCGCGTATTGCTGCCCAGGTCAATACCATTGCGCTCGAGTATTTCTTCTTTCAATCCCAGACGTCGCATATCCAGAATCATCGGCTGTTCTGGCTCTCCGGGCTTTTGCTTGTTGTAGTGGCGCTCGTAGATGGCAGCTGTTCCAACTACCCACGGGCCGTAGTGATTGGCGTAGTCGGACTGACCCGTATGGCCGATGCGAGTGCCCTTGGCATCCTTGTCGAAGAAGTTTGCACCCATCGCCTCAACGTTGGCAGGAGTGACGGGCATCGTCATATCTGCGTTCAAGGTAAGGTTGGACTTGAGCGCGTAATTGAATTGCGGCATTCCGCCGGTTCGATCAATGAAGTCGTGCATACGGCCGGGTGCTTCCCGAAAGATATCTTCCAGGGAGGCATCCGGCTTCGCTTGCTTTACCCTGCTGACGGTTGCATTCCAGCCTGCAATTTCTGCGCTTGCTTCATCTACACGGTTGCTTGATAAAACCTTCTCCGCTGCGTCCGAATAATCGTGCGTGGTCTTGGCTATCTGCACCGCCGCGGTTTCGAACGCCTTACGGGAAGCAGCTGCGGTTGGGCTGTACATGGCGTGCTGTAGTTCATGCCCCAGCACAAACGTCATGTCACCGGAATCAAGCAACTTTCCGCCAGGCCCATTGGAAAGCCTGGACAGCGGTAGCCGGATGGAATGCTCACCTGGCGTGAACGTTCCGCCTGCATTCGGATCAGTCAGCGGCTTTAGACTGAGTACGCGCTGCTTGGCAACCGCATCATTGAATTGGTCAAGCAAAACGGGCGATGCGGCTAGCACACCCTGCAGATTGGTGACATGTTCCGGGGTGACACCTGGCTGGCGGCCGAAGTCATCAACAATGGCTTGCGCCTGTGGACTCAAAGGCATGACCGTTCCTTGGATTAACGAATGTAGATCCATTCAACACAGTGGTGCTCCACCCGCTCCTGCGGTGCATCAGCCTCACCTCGTGGAAACACCTCCACGCGCATGCCTGGCCGGCTGAAGAAGTCACTCATCCATCGCCCGTCTTCCACCATGTTGCGTTGACGTACAAACCCGGCGTTTTCCAGCTTCTTGGTAAACGTATCGAAATCGATCCCGCAGATCTCCGCCATGGACGGGGAAGCACCCGCTTGCGCCGGAATAAAAGTGAACTCGAACCAACGCCCCGCAGTAGGCGTCTGGTCCATGCCAAAGCTGTAACCCCACTCACTGGTAAGCGGAGCACTGGCGCCATAACGCTTGGGATCAGCTGCCGCACGCGTCACCGGAACCCCCATTTTGGACTGCAGGTAGTCAGGTGTCAGATCGTCCAGTCCATCAATAGCTTGAATCAATGCAAGCATGCGGGTGAGCGCATCCTCTGCCGTTCGTATTGGCCCACTGGGTTCACTGCCAGCGGGAGTGACTGCGGATTCGGATGAGGAACGCATGGCAGATGTCTCCGTGACGGTTGCCGCGGCTGGGGTGGCCGACGTGTGGGCGCATGCGCCCAGAGCGAGGGTGGCGAGCAAGGCGTAGAGGGGGCGCGCGATCATGAAGCGTCCGTTGTGCGCTGGTGTGGCTGCGACGCTAGTGGCATCCGGCACCGAGGTCAATCGCAAGGCTTCTGGCAGCCGCCGCATCATCGCCGCACGCTGCGCGCCCTGGCCGGCACCTCCGCTGGCGGTAACACCTCCATCAACAACTGCCCCGCGCTGGCGGTGATGCGCAGCTTGGTGCCGATGGCAAAGCCCAGTTGTTCCAGCCATAGGCCGCTGAGGCGGACGTGGGGCACGTGCTGGTCGCCCGCGTGGTCGTGGGCGCCGGGGTAATGGGTGTAGCTGACTGTGCATTGGCGCGGGCGGCGGGCGCGGCGGGGTGCGCGCAGCGTGCCGGGACCTTGCGGGGAGGCGTCCGGGTCGGGTGGCAGCATCGGTGGCAGCTTGGTGCGGTCGGGTTCCACAACGACCCACTGCACCCGCTTGGGTGGCGCGGAGCGCGCACGCGTGCGGGTGGGCCGTGCGTTGGCAGATGCCTTGGGTGGGCGGCGGCGTGTCATGGCGCCTCCGGGTGATGGCGGGTGATGGTTGCAGCGACGTACTGCTGCAATGGCACAGCTCTGCGTGCCGACAGGCGGCGCGAGGTGTGCGGCAATACACCGAGCTGGCGACTCAGCGGATGCGCGGTATGGTCTCTCGCCTGCTCAATAGCTGTGCTTGCATCGAGCCTGCGCAGCACATCGCCCAGATCCCACCGCAGGCGGTGAGCGGAAGCTGGCAACAGATCAACCGGCACAGATGCCGGCATGGATGGTGCGGTAGACATGGCAACGCCCTCCTGGAACAACCCAAGAACCGCCGCCAACGGCGACGGGATGTCGGGAGGTTCGAAACCGCACGTAGCCGGCGGGCATATTCCCCTTGCGGGTGTTGTATTAGCCGCCCTCCCGACGCAGGCATTGCGTCGGCTTGTACCTGCAGGATGCAGGCACAAAAAACCCACCGGTTTGACGGAGGTGGGTACCGCTACGTGAGGAGTTTCGACGCTCCTTGGGCCTAGATTGCAAGTACGCGGTCTGGCGTGTCAATACACGCTTGCGGGTCTCGCGCGGGTGTGTGCGCCGCTGGCGCAGTTCCATACGGGCCACGCAAGCCGAGCGCCGTCGTCTGATAAGTGCACCTGACGCCATCACGGTCCTTCCACAGCCCAGCAGCACAACGCATTAGGCCGGTGATGACGCGCCTCCCCAACCCCAGTAGCCTACCTTGATGGCCCTCTACAACATCACCGACCCGCTGGCCCGGGCAAGAGAACTTATCGCAACCGGCAACGAGCATTCACTGCTCTATGCAGCGCTTGAACTCCGATTCTGCTTCGAGTCCGTGGCCTACCAGAACTTGGCGGCATATGGAGAAGAGGTTTCGGCGGAGCTTACCCGCGAGTGGCGACCTGACCAGATCATCCGGATGCTGGCGCAATTCGACCCACACTCCGATCAAACGGCGAGCTTTTCCATCTCCGTTTCACCGCTTCCAGACGACCTCAACTTCGAAACCAGCGACTTGAAAAAGTTGTTTGGCGATCAAGAGTTCTTGCCCATAGGCGAAGCAAAGCGCATCCCTTGGTCAAAGTTCCGCACCTACTACAACACGCTGGGCAGCTACCTCCACCTCCAGAAGGACAGGCGCACGAAGCCCCCTAGGGTGGAAAAGCTCCAGCTTTGGATTTCCGAGCTGGAAGATGTAGCGAACTCAACCTTGATAGCGGCAGCCAAAGACATCGCCACCAGTAAGTGTTCGTGCGGCCAAGTGTTGATCTTGGGGCCCGCAGAACAAGCCGGTGACAAGGCAATCTTCTGTCCTAGCACCAAGTGCAACGCCAGCTACATCGCAATCAAGAACGATCCAGAGCATCGGATCGAAAAGATTCTGGCCGTCGGCCTTCTCTGCAAATGCACGGCCATGGTTCCCTTCGCCCCTGACAAGCTTCTCAAGCCAACCGTCTGCCCCAACTGCAAGGCATACGTTCGTGCGCATATCGGCGCTGACGTGATGATGCTTTCCGACCCACCCATGCGCGAAGACGAATCGGGCAGCTAGTTGCACCTCAAGTCCGACACCTCGTCCAGGCCCGGCAGGCCGCGTGGCGGTATGGGCGCGATTGTTTGGCGACGGCTGGGCTGCAATGAAATGAACCTGGAACCGTTATTTCAAGGCTAGCCCCCCCTACTGGTCCGCAGTCTCTCTTTCATCGGCCGACTCTGACTGTGCTTCCTTTGAGGGTCGCCTCTGACGTAAACAGAATTCAATATAATTTATCTGATCCTTCTTAAGTGCAGCTAAAGCTTTCAGCCGCTCGATTTCCATAGCATATTTAGCCTTCACCGCCTCCGGGGCCTGCGTTAATCCTGCGGTCTTTGTCTCAAGCCGATCGATCTTGCTTTCAGCAAGGACAAGCGAGCTTAAGCAGTACTCCTTTCGCTGAAGTGGGAAGAGTTGACATTCGAAACGATCAATTGCTTCATAAATGGCCAAAACTTCGCGACTTGTCTTAGAATGCACAAAATTAAAGCTGAATTCATCAAATGCATGATGCTCCTGATTTTGCGCCCCCCAATTTATCAGGTCGCGTTTAATGGCATGATAATTAGAAAAATCATAGGATATGTAATCCTCAACGAGGCTGAAGGTTTTCTCAAGACTTATTTGCAGTAAATTAGCTTTATGCCGCTGCCGGGGAGTAAAAGTCGCGGTAACCTGTATTTTATTATCTAAACAGAACTGGACAACCATTGTTTCGAACCAAATTCTGCAGTAGAGCAGAGCCTGTCTGATGTCGTAAACTTCTAACGCATTCTCTATCTTGGCCTTAAAGCCGCCTGCATAGTCAAAAGACACGATTCCATGATTAGTACACGTTAATATTCTGCTACAGCTTTGGTCTGCATGAGTACTACTTTCAGATACCATGCAAAATCGCTCCCAGAAGAGTCTGTCATGCGTCGTAACTACCATCTGAATTTTCTTCAAGTACGGATCATTAAAGAAAAGATGAATGATATTTGCCCTATGCTCAGTATCAATGGCGTTCACCACGTCATCAAATACAATGAGGGGCAAATTATTCTTCTGAGCCATCGCAAGAAGCAAAGATAGCCCAAGCACTCTCAAATGACCCTCACTTAGCGTGGCAAAAGCATCGGCAACTAGAGAGTCCTGGCCTTTGATATTGATTCTATAACCACCGTTCACACCTGAAAAACTGATACCAAGTATCTGCTCATGCTCGTCGTCGTGCGCATTAATTTCCTTGTAGTAATGCGCTGCCTTCTCTTCAATCCCTGAAATTCTGGCTTTTTCTATAGATACTTTGAAAGCGGCAAGATCTGAGTGCAGATTTGAGTATTCCACCTGCGTCTGCCTAATCAAATCGTTATAAGCGCTATCTCGACTGGTCAGCTCTTGCAGCCTTTTGATCTTAGCTAAAATATCCTGAATGCCGCGACCAGCAATCTTGTATGAGCTTTGACATTGCTTCTTATTCGAAAAAATACTTTTAATCTCGTCGAGCTTGTGCGAGATTTTTTTCACGTCGCCCAGAAGTTTCCGAACCCTCTCATCGCTGCTGCTGTACCTGTCAAATGCTTCTCGGCAGTGGCCCACGTATTCATCCACGGCACTTTCTTGCCCCGCCAAATTTGAGGCAATAGTGCTCAATAGAGATGTGGCCCCGCCAACTCGATCAGCAGAAATATGAAACACGCTGACGCTCTCAACAAACTCCGCTATGTCTCCCTTGAATTCTATTCCTGCCTTCTCATTGTCAAGAAAATCCTGGTACCAAGTAGCAATCCGTGCTGCCAATGCAATCGTCTTAAGCTCTAACGCGTGCTTGGATCGCTTTAAATCCGTTAACCTTTCAATGGAGCCAAGTTCATTTCTAGCACGCAGGAACGGATCCCTTGAGACTTTGTCCAGGGGAGTGCAACACGCGGGACAATAGTCAGGGCGCTCATCACCTTCCCCCATTGCCTTAATCGCTTCGAAAAGCGCCTGGTAGTTGATAGCTGATGAAAGTTTTGCGAACTCCCCATCGATCTTCTCAAGCCTTGATTTCAGCCTCGCCCCTATACTTATCACTCGATGGATAGCAGATTTACTGAAGACGAGCGGCTTGGCTGCCACCTTGAGTCGCTCAGCAACTCGAATCTTCATGTCGTGCAACTCTAAGAGCCTTAAATATCGAAGCCGGATTGCAGCAACCTCACCTTTAGGAATACCTAAAAGTCTCAGGACATTCTGAGTATCCAACGCCATGGATTGGATCGCAGAAGATCTCAGCCCCTTAAGCCGATCATGTTCCTCACGTGCCCGAGCTAGCTGCTCATAGTTGCCTGACTTTAGAAATCCCAGGAGATCGAAACTAGCTGGTCGGACGAACTTTGAAATGACGTCTTGTAGCTCCTCAAGACCGAAGAGCGTTGCCACTACATCGCTTTCGTTGCTTCCTGTGTCTTTAGAGCCCAGGAGCGAGAACTCCTGCAAACGATTACGATCTACAAAGCAAGCAGACCAAGATTGGCTTTTTACTATATCGACCCCATGCTTATCGCGCACAAAAACAGACTGCTTCTTACTGCCCCTTGCAATATAGTCTTTCAACTTCGTTTTGCGTCGATCTGCCTCTTTGATAGCCCCAGTCGTCCCGAACTCTATCGCTTCGCAAAGAGAAGTTTTGCCACCTCCATTAGGAGCATAAAAGATATTCTTTACTTTACCAAATCTTATAAACGTCCCCCTATCGTCGGCACTCAACTCCCCAAATCCTCGAAAATTTTTTACATTCATTTCCGCCAAGGCACTTAGGCCAGATGGGGCAACCCAGTCCAGTTCAGCCCTGCCATCGAGAACTTTCTTGAACCTAGCAGCGTTACGGGCTATACGCTCGCTAAATAACCCCTTACTGCTTCCATCAAATATTTTATCGCTGTTTCTCGAAAGGTAGCTTTTGATTTGATCGGAATATCTACCTGTTTTGCTGTACCCTTTATACAGGCACCACAACAAAATTAGGTAAGCCTCTGACTTACCTTCTAAATTGTGTTTTGCAAAGTTCAATAAGTATTGACTCACTCCCGCCCCGCCCCCTTCGACTAAGGACCGATAGTAAGCGGGGAATAAAAAGAATCCAATCACCAAATACTGTAGTGCCCGCTTAGCTCTCGACGGTGCGATAGGACTCTTGCGCCCTCGGCAATCATCCCGGAAAGAGTCTATGCAACTTGCTGCGAGCGAAATAACGGTCCGAAATAACGGTTCCAGGTTCACTTCCACTACAGCCCGGCCGTCACCGAACCATCGCGCCCACACCGCCACGTGGCAGGCATGGGCGCGACACGCTGGAGCTAGAACTTGTAGGTCAGCCCCAGGTACGCCAGCCGGCCTGCGTAGCCGCCGGTGTAGAAGCGGGCGCGGGTGTCTTCGCCCAGGTGCGAGCGGGACTCCTGCTTGGTCAGGTTCAGCACCGAGGCGGTGAGGCTGAGCGCCGGGGTGATGTTGTAGGCCGCGTTGATATCGATCTGGTAGTACGGCTCCTCAAAGACGTTCAACCCGTTGACCAGGCCTTGCACAAGCTCGCCGCGACGGTTGTACGAGGCGCGCAGCAGCAGGCTGTCGGTCTCGTAGAACACGGTGAGGTTGGTCTGGTTCTTGGCGCTGCCCGGCATGGAGGTCTTGCCGACCTCGGTGCCGTCCTCCAGCCGCACCGCGGCCTTGCTGGCATCGTTGTAGGTGTAGTTGAACTGCACACCAAGACCGAATGGCAGCGTGTGCTGCGCGTAGAGCTCCACACCCTGCGAGACCGCGTCCTGGCCGCCGGCCTGGGTGCTGTAGTTCTGCACGGTGACCGGTTGCCCGTCGACCATCATGTTCACGTCGCTGATGACGTCGACCGCAAAGTTCTCCACGTTCTTGCGGAACAGTCCCACACCTGCCACCGAGCCCGGCTGGAAATACCATTCCAGCCCCAGGTCGAACTGGTTGGCCTTGTACGGCTCCAGGTTCTTGTTGCTGCCCGAGCCGTACCAGCCCTGCTCGCTGGCACCGCCGGTCAGGCGCCGGTCGGCCACGTACTCGGGACTGTAAAACTCCAGGCTGCCGGGCGCGGCGATGTCGTTGTAGCTGGGACGTGCGATCACCTTGGCGGCTGCCGCGCGCAGCAGTAGGTTCTCGGTCAGGTCGTAGGCCAGGTTGAAACTCGGCAGCACGTCGGTGTAGTTGCGGTCCAGCCCGCTGACCACGAACGACTCGGTGCGTTGCACGCTGTCGGACAAACGCCAGTAGCCTTCGGTCCCGCAATAGGTGTCGGCCGGGGCGCCGCCGGGCATGGCGGCGCCCTGCTGGCAGGCCAGCGGATTGCCGTCGGCGCCATCGAAGAAGTAGTCGTTGTAGGCGGTCACCTTGTCGGTGGAATCGGCACGCTGGCCGGTGCGCGCCACCCGCACGCCGACGTTGCCACGCAGCCGCTCGGTGTGGAAGTTGAGTTGCAGGTAGGTGGAATAGATTTCCTCGTCGACGTTGTAGACGAAGTTGTCTTCGCTGCGGGTCTGCATCGCGCCGTAGGTCTGGTTCAAGTAGCCGATGTAACCCGGGAAGTTGATCGCCGGGAACGCGCTGGCGTTGACGCCACCGGCCAGGTTGTCCTGCGCGAACAACAGGCCCGGCGAGAACTGGGTGGCGATGGCATTGCAGCGCCCGTTCCAGTAGCGGTTGTCGTAGTCGCCCGGGTCGGTGCCCGGGCACACCCAGTAGTTGTTGCCGGTACTGCGGTGGATGCCGCCGTCGCGACGCTTGAGGCCGAACTGCAGCGAGTCGACGACCTCGCCATCGAAATGCCAGGTGGTATCGATCTGCGCGTACTGCTGCTGATTGGTGTTACGGGTCCAGGACGAGCCGGTCGAGCCCAGGTCGACCTGCAGGATGCCGTCGCGCAGGTTCTGCATCAGCTGCGGCGAGAATGTCATGGACGGCGTGCCGGTCAGGTCCCAGGCGCTGGCGAAGTTGCCATTGCTCCAGCTGCCATCGGCGTTCTGCAGGCGCGGCTTGATCGGCAGGGAGAACTGCAGCTCCGGCCCGCCCTTGGCCCAGGTGCGGCCGACCTTGAACGCCACGTCCACCTGCTCGCCACGCCATTCGCCGCCCAGGTCCACCGTCTGCGACTGCGATTTCTCGATGTTGTAGCTGCCGGTGATCTGCGGCGTCGGCACGGTGCAATCATCCGAGCCCCAGCCGCCCGGCGGCAGGCCGGCCGCGGCGGCCTGCGCCTCGCTGCAATAGTAGGTCTTGCCCGGACGCAGGCTGTAGGCGGCGCCAGTGACAATCGTGCCGCTGGGATCGAACTGCAGGCCGTCGAGCAGACGGCCGCCGCGCCAGTTGCCGTCGCCGTTATAGCGGGCAATGTTCCACTCGGGAATCTTGATGGTATTGGTCTGCGAGTCTTGCGACAGGTCGAAGCGGAAGTAGTTCGCGGTCAGGGTCAGGTCGTCGGTCGGCTTGAACTGCAAGGTCAGTTGCCCACCCTTGCGCTCGCGCTCCTCGCGTTTGGCCTCCAGACTGACCGCCGTCGGCATCATGAAACCGGTGGAGTAATTGCCGTCCTGGTTCCAGAAACCGGTACCGCCCCACCAGTTGGCGTTGAAGTCCGACGGATTGCCGTTGACGTCGACCGCCGGGCCGACTTCGTCGCGGCCGTACCACTGCCAGCTCTCGGTACTGGCATTGAGCGTGCGCGCGGTGCGCTTCTGCTGCGTGTAGCCAACGAAGACACCGAAGCGGTTGTCCTTGTCGTGCCACGAGTACGAACCGGAGAACTGGCCGTCGGTCTTCTTGCTGGTATCCGACCAGGTGCCCTCGGCCGAGACGAAGCCGGAATGTGGCTCCAGTTCCAGCGGGCGCCGCGTCTGCAGGATCACCGTGCCGCCGATGCCGCCTTCGTCGATGCGTGCTTCCGGGGTCTTGTACAGCTCCGCGCTGCCCAGCAGGTTCGACGGCAGCAGCGTGTAGTTGAACGAGCGCGTCGGGTCGCCGTTGGATTCGGCGGTGGCGATGTAGTTGCCGTTCAATTCGGTCAGCACCAGCTCCGATGACAGGCCGCGCACACTGACGTTCTTGCCCTCGCCGCCGTCGCGGCTGATGACCACGCCGGGCACGCGCTGCAGCGCATCGGCCACGTTCTTGTCGGGGAACTTGCCCACGTCCTCGGCGGTGATCACATCGACCACGGCGTTGGCGTTGCGCTTCTGCTCCAGGCTTTTTTCGATCGCGTAGCGGTAGCCGGTCACCGTCACCGCATCCAGGTCCGTGGCCTGCACCTCGGTCTGGCCGGTGGGCGCCGGCGTGGCGTCGGCCTGCTGGGCGGCAGCGGTGGTAGAGGCGGCGCTCGCGAACAAGACGATGGCGATACCGGCGGACAGCGTGCTGCGGTTGCGTGCGAATGGCATGCAGTTCATGTCGATCATGCTCTCCCAATAGTGATCGGCTTCGGCGGATTCCTGTCGATCCAACGATCGGACAAGAACGCCGCGCGAAGTGACACTGAAATAACCGCGCCGTTGCAGCGACCCGGCCCCCTCCTCTTGCGTCCGCTATCGTGCAGATGCAATTAGATCGTTCTAATGCAATGGGAAACTAAGTATCACAGCCCATGCAGCTACGCATTCTGCCGCGCAGCAGGCCCGCGGCGTCGTGGGGCATCCACGATGTGCGAAAGGCTTGCCACGCCTGAGCGGTGCACGGTACAGCCTGCCTGCAGCAACGCGCTCACGGACAGCAAAACGCCTCGCCCGCAACCAGACGCAAGCGGTTTATCGAAGCGACTGTACTCTTCCCTTCATTCGCAACCGAGCTCAACGCGAGACACGGCCGACATGCGTGTTGGCGCACGCCAGAACACGGCCCACCACACGCCGCTCGGCTCCCAGGGATGTGCCGTGATGGCGAGTCATAAAGCATGTTTGGGCAGCCGAAGAGACGTCTGTCGGCAGCGCTCGCACTTCTCATCGAAGCCGGCGACCGAAAGCTGCGCCTGGACGTACCCTCATCCCAACCCCTCTCCCGCAGGAGAGGGGCTCAACCCCGCGCAGGCGGTGCGTTTGCTCTGCTCTCCTAAAGCAGGGCTAACGCTGGGTATCACTGAGTTCGTTGAGACCTTTCCCGACCGGGAACCGATCCCCGGCCGTGCACACCGCCCGCGAAGCCGGCAATTGCAGACCCATACCCCGGAACGACAACTTTCTGGCGCCCCAACCCGGCGCATCTATCAAGTCCGCCGCGCTTGGGCCGATACCCCATGCATGGACAGATTGAGCATCATCGGACTGGTGCTGGCGATCGTGGCGATCGTCGGTGGCAGCGTATTGAAGGGCGCCGGCATTTCGTCGCTGTGGTCGCCTGCTGCCTTCGTGATCGTGATCGTTGGCACCGTGGCGGCAATCCTGCTGCACACCTCGCCGGCAGTTTTCCGGCGCGCGTTCAAGATTCTGCGCTGGGTGGTGCAGCCGCCGGCCAGCGACCGGCCGCAGCTTGTCGCGCGGATCGTGGAATGGAGCAACATCGCGCGTCGCCAGGGCCTGCTGGGCCTGGAAGACCAGCTGCCGCGCCAGAGCGACGCCTTCCTGCGCAAGGGGCTGCAGATGCTGGTCGATGGCGTGGAGCCCGAAGCCATGCGGCACATGCTCGAGATCGAAGTGGACAATCAGGAGCGTCAGGATCTTGCCGCGGCCAAGGTGTTCGAGGGCATGGGCATCTACGCCCCCACCCTGGGCATCATCGGCGCGGTGCTCGGGCTGATGGCGGTGATGAAGAACCTGGCCGACCCGGCCATGCTCGGCCACGGCATCGCCGCGGCCTTCACTGCCACCATCTACGGCATCGCCTCGGCCAACCTGCTGTTCCTGCCGGTGGCGGCCAAGCTCAAGAGCGTGATCCATTGCAGCACCAACGAACGCGAAATGGCGATCGAAGGGCTGATTGCGATCGCCCAGGGCGAGAACCCGCGCAACATCGAGTCGAAATTGGCAGGCTACTTGCATTAGCGCATTATGGCCCGTCGTCGCAAACACCACGAAGAACATGGCAACCACGAAGCGTGGGCGATTCCGTATGCCGATCTGATGACGCTGTTGCTGGCGTTTTTCGTGGTGATGTACGCCATCTCCTCGCTCAACGAAGGCAAATACAAGGTCATGGCGCAGGCACTGACCAGCGCCTTCGGTGGCTCGTCCAAGAATGCCAGCCCGGTCCAGCTGGGCAAGACCCAGAGCCTGGGCGCCGATTACGACCGGCCGTCGGTGATCAAGGCCGGCGCGCCGATGGCCGCCTCCAACGGTCCCACCGACCCCACCCTGCTGCCGTCCATGGCCGCGCAGATGCGCATGCCAGTGTCGTTGCGCAACCAGGCGCAGCTGGCGCGTGCGCAACGCCAGATGGATGCGGTGGCCCAGCAACTGGGCAAGACGCTGGCGCCGCTGATCGACAAGCAACTCATCACCATCCGCCGCAACGACCTGTGGATCGAGGTGGAGATCAACAGCGACATCCTGTTCGGCACCGGCTCGGCCTCGCTGGCCGGCAGCGCCCGCGGCACCCTGTCGGCGCTGGCCGCGGTGCTGCGCGATGCGCCCAATGGCGTGCGCGTGGAGGGGTATACCGACAACCAGCCGATCGCCACCGCACAGTTCCCCTCCAACTGGGAGCTGTCGGCCGCGCGCGCCGCCAGCGTGGTGCACCTGTTTGCCGACGACGGCGTCGCCCCGCAACGATTGGCGATGGTGGGCTATGGAGAATTCCGCGCACGTGCCGATAACAGCACTGAGGCGGGACGGAATGCGAACCGGCGTGTGGTGTTGATCATCCTCGCTGACTCAGCTGGCTCACTCGCACCCGATCCGCCATCGCAATTAAATGCGACCGCCGCCGGGGCGCCAAAGCTACCCAAGTCTGACGGCGGCCAAACGGCCGTCACCACCGAAAGCGGCACAAGTTCCGTCCCCGCCGTAATTCAAGGAGTGCAGTGAGATGCGTATCTGGGCAATCGCCAACCAAAAGGGCGGCGTCGGCAAGACCACCACGACGCTGGCATTGGGTCGCGGCCTGGCCGCGCTCGGCCACCGGGTATTGTTGATCGACCTCGATCCGCACTCCTCGCTCACCCGCGCGTTCGGCGTGGCGATCGACCCGCCGCCGCGCGGAGTGCTGGACCTGTTCGGCACCCCGCCCAGCGATCTGGCCAGCCTGGCGCACGAAAGCAGCATCCCCGGTCTGTCGTATGTCTGTGCCCAGGCCGCACTGGCCACCCTGGAACGCCGCAGCGCCAACCAGCCCGGCCTGGGCCTGGCATTGCAGAACGCCATGACCCGCCATGCCGGCCAGCACGATTACATCCTGCTCGACTGCCCGCCCACGCTCGGGCTGCTGATGATCAACGCATTGGCCGCCTGCGACCGCGTGGTGGTGCCGACCCAGGCCGAGCCGCTCGCGCTGCATGGCCTGGCCAGCATGGTGCGGACTGCCGACATGGTGCAGCGTTCGCGCCGCCGCGAGTTGCCGGTGTCGATCCTGCCGACCCTGTTCGACCGTCGCACCCGCGCCGGCACCGAGACACTCAAGGAGATGCAGGACACCTACGGCGCCGTCGTCTGGGAAGACGCGGTGCCGGTGGATACCCGAATCTGCAATGCCGCCGCACTGACTGTCCCCGCCACCGGCGGCGACTACCAGGGCCGCGGCCTGTCCGCCTATCGCCGCGCGCTGGAATGGGTGCTGGCCGATGACGCGATGCGTATGGAGCAAGCCGCATGAGCAACCACACCGCCAACGGTGAGCTGGACGATTATCTGGAAGGCCTGTTGCACGACGCCGGCGTCGAGATCCCCGCCCCGGTTGCTGCGGCCACTGCCGCCCCTGCTGCCAGCGAAACTCCGGCGCCTGCGGACGCAGACCTCGCGCTGGCCGAGCCGCCGGTGAAGGCTGCCGCGGCTCCCGAAGCCGCCGCTGTGTCGGAAGCGGCGACATCCAACGCGATTGCCGCGGTACTGAGCGCCGACGCGATCGCGGCCGATTTCCTCGCCGAAATGGATGCCGACCCGGCCTTCGGGCCGCCGGTGGTCGCCGCGCCCAGCGCCGCAGACATCGCTGCCGATTTCCTGGCCGAAATGGATGCCGACCCGGCCTTCGGGCCGCCGGTGGTCGCCGCACCCAGCGCCGCGGACATCGCTGCCGATTTCCTCGCCGAAATGGATGCCGACCCGGCCTTCGGGCCGCCGGTGGTCGCCGCGCCCAGCGCCGCGGACATTGCTGCCGACTTCCTCGCCGAAATGGATGCTGATCCGGCCTTTGCCACCGCTGCACCCAGCCCGTTCATGAGCACGGCCGACCTGATGGCCGAAATGGATGCCGACCCGGCCTTCGCCACGGCGGCCTCCGGCGCCGACCTGCTGGCGGCCGATCTGCTGTCGGAGATGGATGCCGACCCGGCCTTTGCCGATGCCGCACCTACCCCGCCGGCACCGGCGCGGCCTGCACCGGCACCGATGCAGGCACCGCACCGCGCACCGCCGCCGCCGATCTACCCGCAAGGCCTGCAGGCGCTGCTGGCGCCCGGCCAGGCCGAGCACATCCAGGCCGAGCGGCGCGCCAGCGAACGCAGTACGCGCTGGCTGCGCCTGCGCTGCGGCGAGCAGACCTACGCGCTGGAATTGCTCAAGGTGCAGGAAGTGGTGCTGCCGGTGCCGCTGCTGCCGTTGCGCGGCACCGCCAGCGCAATGCTCGGCATCATGAACCTGCGTGGCCAGGTGGTGCCGGTGATCGACCTGGGCATCCATTTGGGCTCGACGCCGATCGACATGGACCTGCAAACGCGTGTGGTGGTGCTGGAAGAAAACGGCGAAACCATGGGCCTGCGTGTGTCGGCCGTGGAAGATGTCACCAGCCTGACCGATCAGCAGATCGAGCCGCCGGACAACGCCCGCCTGTGCCGCATTTCCAACAACCTGTTCCGCGGTGTCGCGCGCCTGGGTCATCAGCCGATGATCCTGCTCGATGCCACGCACCTGCTGCATTGATACGCAGCTTGCACAATCTGGCGTGTTGCCGATTCACCGTTAAAGCTTTTCCGCCTTCCGCCGTTAGTACGCATAGAACCATCCGTTCGGAGCAACAATGAGCACAGTGACATTGGGTGAGGATCTCGGCATCGAGACCAGCGCCGACCTCAAGCAGAAGCTTGCCGGATTCCTTACCCAGGACGGCGACCTGGTGCTTGATGCCGGTGAAGTCCGGCGTATCCACACCGCCAGCGTGCAGTTGCTCTGCGCCTTTGTGCAGAGCCGCCGCCAGGCCGGTCTGCACACCGAGTTCGATGGCTGCAACGACACTTTTAGAGATGCGGCACGTCTGCTCGGCGTCACCGACGCACTGGGGCTTTCCGCATCCAATGACAACCTGAAATCTGTGGAGAACGCCGCATGAGCGCACGTATCTTGGTGGTGGACGATTCGGCGTCGATGCGCCAGATGGTCTCTTTCGCCCTCACCTCTGCCGGCTTTGCCGTCGAAGAAGCCGAAGACGGCGCCGTTGCGCTGGGCCGCGCGAAAGGCCAGCGCTTCAATGCGGTGGTCACCGACGTCAACATGCCCAACATGGACGGCATCTCGCTGATTCGCGAGCTGCGCCAGCTGCCGGACTACAAGTTCACCCCGATGCTGATGCTCACCACCGAGTCGGCGGCCGACAAGAAGTCCGAAGGCAAGGCGGCCGGGGCCACCGGCTGGCTGGTCAAGCCGTTCAATCCGGAACAGCTGATCGCCACCGTCCAGAAGGTTCTGGGTTAATTCCTTTTCGCTTCACTTTCGGATTTCACGCCCATGAGCATGGACCTGCAACGTTTCCACGCCACCTTTTTCGAGGAAAGCCGCGAAGGGCTCGATGCGATGGAGGCCGGGCTGCTGTCCCTTGAAGAGGGCAACCGCGACCCGGAAATCATCAACTCGGTGTTCCGTGCCGCGCACTCCATCAAGGGCGGCGCTGCCACGTTCGGGTTCGAGGCCGTGGCCGGCCTGACCCACGTGCTGGAGACGCTGCTGGACGAGTTGCGCTCCAACAAGCGCCAGCTCGAACCCAATGCGGTCGATGCCATGCTCGGCTCGGTCGACGTGCTGCGCGCCCTGCTGCGCGAAGCCGAACACGGCACGCCGGCCGACCCGGCCGCGGTCAAGGCCGTGCACACGCGCCTGAACGCGGTGCTGGCCGGCGAAGCCCCGGCAGCCGCCGCGGTTGCCAAGCCGAAGGAAGAAGAGCCCGAAGCCTGGCACATCGGCTTCACCCCGGCGCCGTCGCTGTTCATGAGCGGCAACGACCCGTTGCGCATCATCCGCGAGCTGGAGCATCTGGGCCCGCTGCAGATCGCCGCACGCCTGGAGCGCATGCCCGGCTTTGAAAACATCGACCCGCTGGAAGCCTATCTGGCATGGGATCTGGGCCTGATCGGCAAGATCCCGCGCAGCAAGATCGAAGACACCTTTGCCTGGGTCGTGGACGACTGCGAACTGGACATCCGCCCGATGGCGGTGCCCGGCCCGCCGCCAAGCCTGGCAGTGGACGCACCGGCCGCACCGGTGGCCGCCGCAGCTCCAGCGGCTCCGGCCGCTGCCGCCGAGCCGGTGGCCGCTGCTGCCGCAACGCCGGCCAAGGCCGCGGCTGCCGAAGCGGAAAGCTCGATCCGCGTCAGCGTCGACAAGGTCGACGCGCTGATCAACCTGGTCGGCGAACTCGTCATCACCCAGGCCATGCTCAAGCAGGTCTCCACCGGCCTGGACCCGGCGCATGCCGAGCGTCTGTTTGCCGGCCTGGACCTGCTCGAACGCAATACTCGTGACCTGCAGGAAGCGGTCATCGGCGTGCGCATGCTGCCCGTCGATGCGGTGTTCCGTCGCTTCCCGCGGCTGGTGCGCGACCTGTCCAGCCGTCTCGGCAAGCAGGTGCGCCTGCGCACGATCGGCGAAGGCACGGAACTGGACAAGGGCCTGATCGAAAAGATCGCCGACCCGCTCGTCCACCTGGTGCGCAACTCGATCGACCACGGTCTGGAAATGCCCGATGCGCGTCGCGCCTCCGGCAAGGACGAGACCGGCACCATCACGCTGGCGGCCTCGCATCAGGGCGGCCACATCGTGATCGAGGTCAGCGACGACGGCCGTGGCCTCAACCGCGCCAAGATCCTGGAAAAAGCCGCCGAACGCGGCATTGCCGTGCCGGACAACCCGACCGATTCGCAGGTGTGGGACCTGATCTTCGCACCCGGCTTCTCCACCGCCGATGCGGTCACCGACCTGTCCGGGCGTGGCGTGGGCATGGACGTGGTCCGCCGCAACATCCAGGGCCTGGGCGGCGAAGTGCAGCTGGAAAGCAATGCCGGCAGCGGCACCCGCGTGCTGATCCGTCTGCCGCTGACCCTGGCCATCCTGGACGGCATGACCGTGTCGGTGGCTGGCGAAACCCTGATCCTGCCGCTGGCCTATGTGCTCGAAGCCCTGCAGCCGGCCGCCGAAGACATCCGCTCAATGGCCGGCGACGGCCGGGTGCTGCGGGTGCGCGGCGAATACCTGCCGATCCTGTCGCTCACCGATTACTACGGCTTCGGCGGGCAGCAGTCCTCGCAGGAACCGCTGGTGGTGGTGGTCGAAGGCGATGGCCAGAAGATCGCGCTGGAAGTGGACGAACTGCTCGGCCAGCAACAGGTGGTGGTCAAGAACATCGAGAACAACTACCGCCGCATCCCGGGCGTGTCCGGCGCCACCATCCTGGGCGATGGCCGGGTCTCGCTGATCGTAGACATTGGTGGGCTGGTGCGCTCGCTGAAGGTACCGCAGGCCGCATAACGCACCACCTTGCGGCAGGGACGCCGCAATGCAAGGCTCCACGAGACGACCGCCAAGCGGCCGGACCCGGAGCGATCGCCGGCAGTATGGGGACTGCCGGCATCAGTGACACCCGTCCGGCCCGACACGACCGACGGAGATTCTGGCCCTTTGTCCGGATCTTTCGACTCCGCCATCGTCTTTGGCCCGCCTAGTGACGGCGCCCACGAGGCCAGTCGTTCTCTGCAACACGAGAAGACCACTATGAACTGGTTCCGCAATCTTGCCGTTGCCCGCAAGCTGGCCGTGGCGTTTTCCTTTACCGCATTGATCACCCTGAGCCTGGGCGTGTTTGCGCTTGCGCGCATGCAGTCGAGCGCGCACCTGTTGCGCGAGATCGGCAACGTGTGGGCGCCGGCAGTGCAGCAGCTGAGCGAAATGCGCGCGCTGCTTGGCGAATTCCGCACCTACGAGCTGGCCCAGCTGGCGCACGCCGACGACCCGAAGGCGGTGCAGAATTATTTCGAACGCATGGACAAGGCGCGTGCCGATGTGGACGCCGCGCAGAGCGCCTATGCCAAGACCACCACGCCGGGCAAGGAGACCGAGTTGTACGAGGCGGTCAAGCTGACCCTGGCCGACTATTACAAGGCCAACGCCGCGCTCAGCGCCGCAGTGCGCGCCGGCGATCTGGTGACCGCCAATACCGTGTCCGACGAGCAATCGCGTCCGGCGCGGCGCGAGCTGTTTGCCAAGCTGGTGGAGCTCACCAAGTTCAATACCGCACACATGACCAACGAGATCGATCAGGCCGAAGCAGCCTATCGACGCTCGGTACAGGTGATGGTTGCAGCGATGATCCTGGCGGTGCTGCTGGCCGCGTTCGCGGGCTGGTTCATCGCCCGCAGCATCGCCGGCCCGCTCGGCCGTGCGACCCGCGTGGCCGGTGCCATCGCCCAGGGCAAGCTGGATAACGTCATCCAGGTCGATAGCCGCGACGAAGCCGGGCAATTGCTGCACAGCATGCAGGGCATGCAGCAGCAGTTGCAGGCCGTGCTGGCCGCCCAGTCGGACATGGCGCAACGCCATGACGCCGGGCAGATCAGCTACCGCATGGATCCGCAGGCATTTCCCGGCGATTTCGGCACGATGGTGCACGACACCAACAACCTGGTCGGCGCGCACGTGACCCTGCAGACCAGTCTGGCGCAGATCATGTCGCGCTACGCCATCGGTGACCTGAGCCAGGACATGCAGCGCCTGCCCGGTGAAAAGGCCGTGCTCAGCGACACCATGGATACCGTCAAGGCCAATCTTTCGGCGATGAACCGCGAGATCAAGACGCTGGCGCAGGCCGCCGCCAACGGCGATTTCAGCGTGCGCGGCGATGCGCAGCGCTTCCAGTACGACTTCCACGCCATGGTGGACAGCCTCAACCAGCTGATGGCCACCGCCGACGCCAACCTGGCCTCGCTGTCCAAGGTGCTGCAGGCCATTGCCGCCGGCGATCTGAGCGAACGCATGCACGGCCAGTTCCATGGCGTGTTCGCGCAGATGCGCGATGACGCCAATGCCACCACCGAGCAGCTGTCGGGCATCGTCGGGCGCATCCAGCACGCCACCACCTCGATCAATACCGCCGCCAGCGAAATCGCCGCCGGCAACCAGGATCTGTCGCAGCGCACCGAGCAGCAGGCGGCCAGCCTGGAAGAAACCGCCGCCTCGATGGAAGAGCTCACCTCCACTGTCAAACAGAATGCCGAGCATGCACGCCAGGCGAACCAGTTGGCGATCGGCGCGGCGTCGGTCGCCTCGCAGGGCGGCAGCGTGGTGGCGCAGGTGGTGACCACCATGTCCGGGATCGAAGTCTCTTCGAAGAAGATCGCCGAGATCATCAGCGTGATCGACGGCATCGCGTTCCAGACCAACATCCTGGCGTTGAACGCGGCGGTGGAAGCCGCGCGTGCCGGCGAACAGGGGCGTGGGTTTGCGGTGGTGGCTTCGGAGGTGCGCACGCTGGCGCAGCGCAGCGCCGGTGCCGCGAAGGAGATCAAGCACCTGATCGACGACTCGGTGAGCAAGGTGTCCGAAGGCTCGGCGCTGGTGGACCAGGCCGGCAAGACCATGGCCGACATCGTGGCCAGCGTGCAACGCGTCACCGACATCATGGGCGAGATCTCCGCCGCCTCGCAGGAGCAATCGTCCGGGATCGAGCAGGTCAACCTCACCGTGACCCAGATGGATGAAGCCACCCAGCAGAATGCCGCTCTGGTGGAAGAAGCCACGGCGGCCGCGCGGGCGATGGAGGAACAGGCCGGCCAGCTGGCCGATGCCGTGTCGATCTTCAAGATCCATCCCGGCGCAACGCAGCCGGCGGCGACGCACCGCCCTGCCCCGCAACACCTGGCAGGCGTCGCTTCGACGGTCGCTCCCCGGCAGCCCGGATCTGCGACAGCCAGGCCTGCAGCCAGATCCGCCGCGGCGCAGCGGCCGGCCTTGGCAGTCGCTGCCGATAACGATGCGAGCTGGCGCGAGTTTTAAGTTCAGGGCTGCTGAACCGATCTCCCCCCGAGAGAGGGGTTGGGGTGCGGGTACGGCCCGACGCAACAGCGCCAGACAGCGCACAACCCGGCGCTTCAAGATCCGTCGAAACGCCCCGGCCACCCCGGGGCGTTCTGCTATCCGGACACAGGACCCCATCGCCGCGCACTTCACCAGGGCACCAATTCACCACGCTGCAGTGCCGTTGGTCGAAAGGTGATCAAGCACACGCGTCTGCGGCCGATACACATGGCACTGAGGGCCGCATCGCCCGCGCATCGTTGAAGGACGTCCCGCATGCACACCGCCAATCCCATCCGCTCTGCCCGCAACGTGCTGGGCGCCGTGTTTGCCGTTGCCGTGCTGGCCGCGGGCGTGTCGTTGCCACCCTCCTTCGCCGCGCCGGCCGCCCCGGTGTCCGTCTTGCTCGACAACGTGCCGGTCAGCGCACTGCAGTCGCTTGCCGTGGACCTGGTGCAGCTGCGCAACGATCAGCGTGCCCAGCTGGCCGCAGCGCAGGACCCGGCGCGCGTGCAGGCCTACGACGAGCGTCTGGGCAATCTGCGCCAACGCATCGCACGTCATGCGGGCTATTTCCAGGCCAGCGCGCCGCAGGGCGAACAGGCGCGCCAGTTTGCAGTGGTGCAGCAGCAGCTGGGCCAGTATCTGGCGCAGCACCGCCAGGCCAATCGCGCCCTGCATGACGGCGATCTGCACGACGCCCAGGCGCTGGCGCTGGGCCATGCCGGCGACACCCGCCAGCTGCTGTGGACCGAACTGCAGAACCTGCAGGCCTCGATCAGCCCCGTCGGCGCGTCGCCGCGGCACTGAGCTCGCCCGGTGTGCGGCCAGGCGGCCGCTCACCCTGCACCGCTGTCTGCCAGCCCCCACGCTGCGCATGCCATGCGCTCTGTCCTGCAGAGCGACGTGTGCGATGTGCGGTGCGATGTGCGGTGTGCCGCGCGTGAGCGCGTGCATCGGCGCGGGGCATCACGTCGGTTGAACGCTCAAGCGCCCGGATGGCGCTGAAATCGGCTGTGCACCTCGTTAGCACAAACAGCGTCAAGCGGTGCTCAACATTTTTCCCAATGGGTCGCTATTCGACTTATCCCGGTCACAATCCTCTCGCTGGATACCTGTCATGACGTTCAAGAGCTCGCTCGCAAAGACGTTGGCCAACGTGCCGCTCAAGCGCAAATTCCTCGCCCAGACGGCGCTGGTTGCGGTGGGCATCATCATCCTGGCCGTGATCGCGGCACGCATGCAGTACGTGGATCTCACCGACACCCGTCGCGATGGCCTCAAGAGCCAGATCGAGATGGCGATCGCGGTGGTCAATGGCTACGCCGAGCGCGCGCAAAAGGGCGAGATGGACGTGGACGCCGCCAAGAAGGCCGCGTTGCACACCTTGTCGACCATGCGCGCACGCGGTGGTGTGGATTACATCTATGTCACCGACCAGGCGCCGGTGATGCTGATGCACCCTACCCGGCCGGATCTTAATGGCAAGCCGCTCAACGACGTGCTCAGCCCCGACGGCAAGCGCATCTTTCCCGCGTTCGTGACCGCCGCGCAGGCCGGCGGCGGCTATGTCGATTACACCTGGGCCAAGCCCGGGCAGAAGGACCCGGTGCAGAAGACCTCCTACGCGGCGCTGTACAAGCCGTGGGGCTGGGTAATCGGCACCGGTGTCTACCTCGACGACACCCAGTCGCAGGCGCTGGCCTTCACCGGCATCGTGACGCTGGCCGGTGCCGTACTGGTGCTGCTCAACCTGCTGGTGGGCTGGATGATCGGCAACTCGATCCTGGAGCCGGTCTCGCGCGCCCTGGCAGCGATCAAGGGCGTGGCGCGCGGTGATCTAAGCGTGCGCACAGCCGACCACGGCAACGACGAAATCGGCCAGATGCTCAAGGCCACCGACGACATGGTGCACACCCTGGAGCGCTTCTCCGCGCAGACCAAGGTGATGATGCACATGCACGCCGGCGACGACGTTACCCACCGCATGCCGACCGACTTCCCGGGCGTCTACGGCGAACTGGCGGGCGGCATCAACACCATGATCTTCGAGCACCTGGATGCCATCGTCGATGCCATCGGCATCCTCAACGAATACGCGCAGGGCGACCTCTCGCGCGACGCCGCGCGCCTGCCGGGTACGCGTGCGGTGCTGCACGAAGCCATGGATGCGGCCAAGGCCAGCCTGCTGGCGATCAATAACGAGATCAAGCGCCTGGCGCAGGCCGCCGCCAACGGCGATTTCAGCCAACGTGGCGATGCCGCTCGCTTCAAGCATGATTCGGCGCGCATGATCAACGACCTCAACGCCATGATGGAGGTCAGCGACCGCAATCTAGGCAAGCTGTCCGAGCTGCTGACCGCGCTGGCCGAGGGCGACCTGACCGCACGCATGGACGGCGAGTTCCACGGCGTGTTTGCGCGCATGCGTGACGATGCCAACACCACCGCCACCCAGCTGGCCGGCATCGTCGGGCGCATCCAGCAGGCGGCCGCCTCCATCACCGGCTCGGCCAGCGAGATCGCTGCCGGCAACAACGACCTGTCCCAGCGCACCGAGCAGCAGGCCGCCAACCTCGAAGAAACCGCCGCCTCGATGGAAGAACTCACCTCCACCGTCAAGCAGAATGCCGAAAGCGCGCGCCAGGCCAACCAGCTGGCGATCGGTGCCGCCGGCGTGGCCTCGCAGGGCGGCCAGGTGGTGAGCCAGGTGGTGGAGACCATGTCCGGCATCGAACATTCTTCGAAGAAGATCGCCGAGATCATCAGCGTCATCGACGGCATTGCGTTCCAGACCAATATCCTGGCGCTCAACGCCGCGGTGGAAGCGGCACGCGCCGGCGAACAGGGGCGTGGGTTTGCGGTGGTGGCCTCGGAAGTGCGCACCCTGGCGCAACGCTCTGCCGGTGCGGCCAAGGAGATCAAGCACCTGATCGACGATTCGGTCGGCAAGGTCGCGCAGGGCTCGGCGCTGGTGGACCAGGCCGGCAAGACCATGGCCGAGATCGTGTCCTCGGTGCAACGCGTCACCGACATCATGAGCGAGATTTCGGCCGCTTCGCAGGAACAGTCCGCCGGCATCGAGCAGGTCAATCTCACCGTCACCCAGATGGATGAGAGCACCCAGCAGAACGCCGCCCTGGTGGAAGAAGCCACCGCCGCGGCCAATGCGATGCAGCAGCAGGCGCAGCAACTGGACGATGCGGTGTCGATCTTCCGGGTGGTGGCGACAACGGCCAGCTCCCACGGCAACGTGGGTGCGCGCGCACCCAAGCGCGTGGCGCTGGCCACCTACTAGCCGCGGCCGACGAATGTCGTGCGCGTGAGCTCCAGTGGGTGCGCACTGCGCGCCCGGATGGCAGCCGGCGCAGGCGCCATGCGGGGTTCTGATCGCAGCCGCACCTGCCCGGCGGTCGAACAGCAGGTGCGCTGCCTGCTTCGCCTGTAGATTCCCCGCCCCGGCGGGGCCTTCTCCCTTCTCCGCGGCCACACCCATGACTTCGCTTTCCACGCACTCACGTTTCGGCGGACGCCTGGCGTATCGCCTGATGTTCGGCACTGCGGTCATTGCGTCGTTGTGCTTCGGGCTGACCGCGGCCATCACCTACTGGCAGAGCAGCGGCGCATTGAGTACATCGGCGCAGGCCACGATGCAGAACGCTGCGCGCTACCAGGCCGAGCAGATCGGCAGCGAACTGGGTCAGGCGCTGACCACTGGTCAATCCCTGGCCACCACCTTGCTGGTGCAGCGCGCCAACGGTGGCATCAGCCGCGACACCGCCGCCGCGGTGGTGCACGATCAATTACAGGACCATCCCGAATGGGTGGGCATGGGCACCTTGTGGGAAGCGCAGGCCTTCGATGGCAAGGACAGCGCCTTCGCCAATGCCCAGGGCCACGACGCCACCGGCCGTTTCATGACCTACTGGGGACGCGACGGCCACACCCTGGTGCGTGAGCCGCTCACCGACTACGAAACTCCCGGCCTGGGTGACTGGAATCTCAAGCCGCGCGCCCTGCTGCGGCAGACCGTGGCCGAACCGTACGATTACAAGATCGGCGGCAAGACCGTGCTGATGACCACCTTGTCCACGCCCATCCTGCAGGACGGTACCTACCTGGGCGCAGTGACGGTGGACGTGGCACTGGCAGCGTTGCAACAGCGCCTGGGCGCCCTGCGCCCGATGGACAGCGGGTATGTGGAGCTGCTGTCGCCGGCCGGCGTGGTGCTGTCCTCGCGCGACAGCACGCGCATCGGCAAACCGCTGACCGATGCACGGCACCGCACCATGCTGGAGGCCATCACGGCTGGCAAGGATTCGGTCGATTTCACCCCCGACGCGGCCGGCATGGTCAGTGCCTATGTGCCGCTGCAGATCGGCAAGGCGCAGGAACGTTTCGCGCTGGGCGTGGTGGTGCCCTACGCGGCCATCATGCAGCAGGCGCATCGCCTGCTGTGGACGATCCTGCTGGTGGGGCTGGGTTCGGCGGTGGTGCTCAGCGGTGCGCTGTTCCTGCTGTTGCGTCGCCAGGTGGTGCGTCCGCTGGAGTCGGCGGTGGGCGTGGCCGATGCAATCGCCTCCGGCACGCTCGACAACCAGATCGCCGTGCAGCGCCAGGATGAAGTGGGCCGGCTGATGGGTGCGATGCAGCGCATGCAGAACGATTTGCGCGCGCGCATCGAGCGCGACACCGCCGTCGCCAACGAAAACCTGCGCATCCGCACCGCGCTGGAGCACTCCGAGATGGAAGTGCTGCTGGCCGACGAGCACCACAACGCGGTGTTCATCACCGAAGCGCTGCACACCTCGTTCAAGCAAGGCGAACCGGCCTTCCATGCCAAGGGCCAGGCCGGTTTCAGTGCGGATGCGGTGGTCGGCAAGCCGCTGGAATACGTGTTCGGCACCGACGCCGACGGCAGGGGGCGCACGCAGCGATTGCAGCAACTGCAGACCACCGTGTCCGAGCGTTACACCTTCGGCCCGGTGACCCTGGACCTGACCATGACCCCGCTGTACGCGCCGGACGGCCATCGCAGCGGCAGCATGCTGTTGTGGCGCAACGTCAGCGCCGAAGTGAGTACGCAAAAAGAAGTGGCCACTCTGGTGCAGTCTGCCTTGATGGGCGACTTCGGCCAGCGCCTGGCGCTGGACGACAAGCACGGCTTCTATCTGGAATTCGGCCGTCAGCTCAACGGCTTGCTGGAAACCACCTCGCAGGGGCTGGAGCGTATTTCCAGCCTGCTCAGCGCACTGGCCGAAGGCGACCTCAGCGTGCGCATGGATGGGCAGTTTGCCGGCGTCTTCGCACGCATGCGGGACGATGCCAATGCCACGGTGGCGCAGCTTACCGGCATCGTCTCCGGAATCCAGACCTCGGCCACGCAGATCAATGCCGCAGCCAGCGAGATCGCCGCCGGCAACAGCGACCTGTCGCAACGTACCGAGCAACAGGCCGCCAACCTGGAAGAAACCGCTGCCTCGATGGAGGAACTCACCTCCACCGTCAGGCAGAACGCCGAACACGCGCGCCAGGCCAACCAACTGGCCATCGGCGCGGCCGACGTCGCCGCGCATGGCGGCGCGGTGGTGGCGCAGGTGGTCACCACCATGTCCGGGATCGAGGTCTCTTCGAAGAAGATCGCCGAGATCATCAGCGTGATCGACGGCATCGCCTTCCAGACAACATCCTGGCCCTGAACGCGGCGGTGGAAGCCGCGCGCGCCGGCGAACAGGGGCGCGGTTTTGCGGTAGTGGCCTCGGAGGTGCGCACGCTGGCGCAGCGCTCTGCCGGTGCCGCCAAGGAGATCAAGCACCTGATCGACGATTCGGTGAGCAAGGTGTCCGAAGGCTCGGCGCTGGTGGACCAGGCCGGCAAGACCATGGCCGACATCGTGGCCAGCGTGCAACGCGTCACCGACATCATGGGCGAGATCTCCGCCGCCTCGCAGGAGCAGTCCGCAGGCATCGAACAGGTCAACCTCACTGTCACCCAGATGGATGAAGCCACCCAGCAGAACGCCGCACTGGTGGAAGAAGCCACCGCCGCCGCGCGTGCGATGGAAGAACAGGCCGGCCAGCTCGCGCAGGCGGTGTCGCGCTTCACGCTTGCCGATACGGCCCCAGCCATCGCATCCACCGGCAGGCCCACGCTCACCGCCGTCGCCGCCCTCCCTGCCAGGCCATCGCGCACACCGGCCTGAACCGCTGCGGTCGCGCCCGGTCACGGGCGCGGTAGCTGGGCGTGTGATACGTCACGATGACCTGCCGCACACGGCATGGTTAGACGCCGGACCGTGTCTTCCGTGGCGCGCTTCACCGCAGATCGCCACGCGGCGCGTCGCCGAACACGCCGCGTTCATCCTTGCAAAGTAAAGAATCCGGGCCCCGGGCCGTTAGCGTGCAGGACACACATCGCCTTGCATCGCCCGGAGTACATGATGAACAAGTTCAACGATTGGCCCATCCGCCGCAAACTGATGTTTGCGTTCTGCCTGAGTGCCGTGCTCACCGCCCTGCTGGGTGGGTTGGGCTTCTCGCGCATGAAGCAAATGCAGCAGCAGGCCGTGCTGATCAATGAAAATGTCGTGCCGGTGCTGAGCAGGCTGTCGGAACTGCGCGCCTTCGGTGGCGAATTCCGCATCTACGAGTCGGGCCAGTTCGTCAATCTGGATAATCCCGAGCGCTACGCCTACTTTCTCACCCGCATGGACGAGATCCAGGCCAGCTACCTCCAGACACAGAAGGCACTGGGGGCCAAGGTCGATGCCGGCTCGCCGCTGAAGGCCGGCTACGACAAGCTGGCCAAGGAAAGCGCAAGTTACTTCGAGGCCAACAAGACACTGCGTGCGCTGTACAAGCAGCCCGACTACGCCGCCGCCATCCTGGCGAACAAGCAGTCCGGCGACATCCGCAAGGTGCTGTTCCAGACCATCGACAAGATGTACGCCGAGCAGTCCACTGCACTGGCCAACATGGTTGCGGCCAGCAGCGCCTCGTTCAAGCTGACCAGTGCGGTGCTGCTGATCGGCACCTTGCTGATGGCGGCCCTGTCGGTGACCTTTGGCTGGTTGATTGCACGCAGCATCACCAACCCGCTGTCCAGGGCGCTGGGCGCCATCCAGGCAGTGTCGCGGGGCGATCTCAGCGTGCAGATCGGCAAGACCAGCAAGGATGAAATCGGCCAGATGCTGGACGCCACCGGCGGCATGACCCTGATGCTGCGCCGCTTCTCCGACGAGACCGCGCGCATGTCGCACCTGCATGCGGCCGAAGACATCACCCACCGCATGCCGGAAGATTTCCCCGGCGTGTACGGCACGCTGGCTGGCGGCATCAACACCATGATCTTCGAACATCTGGATGCCATCACCGACTCGGTGCGCATCCTCAACCAGTACGCACAAGGCGACCTGACCCAGGACGCCCGCCGTCTGCCGGCCAGCCGCGCGATCCTGCACGAAGCGATGGATGCGGCCAAGGCCAGCCTGTTGTCGATCAACACCGAGATCAAGCAGCTGGCGCAGGCGGCCGCGGCTGGCGACTTCAGCGCCCGCGGCGATGCGGCACGCTTCAAGTACGACTTCGCGGTGATGGTGGCGGATCTGAACTCGATGATGGAAGTCAGCGATCGCAACCTGGGCAAGCTGTCGCAGCTGCTGGGCGCGGTGGCCGATGGCGACCTGACCGCACGCATGGACGGCGAATTCCATGGGGTGTTCGCGCGTCTGCGTGACGATGCCAACGCCACCGTGCAACGCCTGACCGACATCGTGGGCCGCATCAAGCACTCCACCCTGGCCATCAACACGGCGGCCGGCGAAATCGCCGCGGGCAATCAGGATCTGTCGCAGCGGACCGAACAACAGGCCGCCAACCTGGAAGAAACCGCTGCCTCGATGGAGGAGCTCACCTCCACCGTCAAACAAAATGCCGAACACGCGCGTCAGGCCAACCAGCTGGCGATCGGTGCGGCAGGGGTGGCATCGCACGGCGGCAGCGTGGTCGGCCAGGTGGTCACCACCATGTCCGGCATCGAAACCTCGTCCAAGAAGATCGCCGAGATCATCAGCGTCATCGACGGCATCGCCTTCCAGACCAACATCCTGGCCTTGAATGCGGCCGTGGAAGCGGCGCGTGCCGGCGAACAGGGCCGCGGTTTTGCGGTCGTGGCTTCGGAAGTGCGCACGCTGGCGCAGCGTTCGGCCGGTGCCGCCAAGGAAATCAAGAGCCTGATCGACGACTCGGTGAGCAAGGTGGCCGAAGGCTCGGCACTGGTGAACCAGGCCGGCAGCACCATGAGCGAGATCGTCTCCTCGGTGCAGCGCGTCACCGACATCATGAGCGAGATCTCCGCCGCCTCGCAGGAACAGTCGGCCGGCATCGAGCAGGTCAACCAGACCGTGACCCACATGGACGAGGCCACCCAGCAGAACGCCGCGCTGGTGGAAGAAGCCACCGCCGCCGCGCGCTCGATGGAAGAACAGGCACAGCAGCTCACCGAAGCGGTGGCCTTGTTCCGCCTGTCGGCCGAGCTGGAAGCGGTGACCCGCGCCGCGCCGGTGGTGCGCCCCATCACCGCCAAGCGACCGGCGGCGGTCAGCGCGCCGGTCGCAACGCGTGCGGCCCGTCCTGCAGCGCGTAGCGCGGTTGCAGCGGCGCCGTCCAGCGAGTCGGATTGGGCGGAATTCTAAGCCCCAGTTTCAATGCGAGTTTCATCAAAGCCGCGCTCGCAGGAGCGCGGCTTTTTTATTGGCTACACACGCAGCAAAGCAGACACGGCAGTCAATCAATCCAATACTTTTATATCGAGCACATTCAATTACTGTATTAAATTAACTGCAGAGCTCGCCAGTCACTTTCCCACTCAACCGATATATGGAACGGACACATCCTTGAATCCATTTCACGACACCAACCTGGTTTATATATTTTCCATCACCCAGGTATAAAGTCTTTGCACAATGCCGCCGTTATTCGTCTTAGCGACATGTCACGCAGCAGAAGGTGGCGTCACCGGGTCGCTCCTTTCATCTCGAGCCTTCCAGGACCTTGTCATGACTGCATTACTCCAGCGGTACAACGTAGGCCCGCGCCTGGCGGCGGCATTTGCCGTGCTGATCGTGCTGTCCGGCCTGATTGCCTTCATCGGTTATCGCGGCCTCTCATCGGCACGCGCCCTGGTCGACGACATCGTGCACCAGAATATGGTGAAGATCCGGCTGTCCAACGACATGATCAATGCCAATTTCATTATCGGCATGCAGCTGCGCAATGTGGTGCTGCCCACCACCGATGAAGAGAATCGCCAGTTCATCGCCATCATCCAGTCGGCACGTGCCGATTACAACAAGGCGCGCGAAGCGCTGTATGCCATGCCGCCCTCGGACCAGGGCAAGGTGTTGCGCGCCCAGATCGATGCGCGCCGTGCCGAGGTCAAGGTCTTGAACGACAAGGTGATGGACCTGGTGATGACCGGCCATAGCGACGAAGCCCTGCCCTTGCTGCTCACCAAGGCCGCGCCGGCCATGCAGGGCTGGCAGGACAAGATCGCCGAGAACATCGCACTGCAGGACAAGATGGCTGCCGACGCATCGGGTGTTGCGTTGAAGTCGATGGACGACTCGCGCAAGCTGCTGATCGGCGGCACGCTGCTGGTGGTGCTGCTGAGCGGCACCCTGGGCCTGTTGATCACCCGCAGCCTCACCGCACCGTTGAGCCGCGCCACCCGCGCAGCCGAATCGATTGCCGGCGGCAAGCTGGACAACGACGTCGATACGAAGTTCAACGACGAAACCGGCCGCCTGCTCAAGGCCATGCACAAGATGCAGCAGCAGCTGCGCAACCTGCTGGCCGCGCAGACCGACATGGCCCGCCGCCACGACGAAGGCCAGATCAGCTTCCGCATCGATGCCGATGCGTTCCCCGGCGAATACGGCCGCATGGCCAGCGACACCAACAACCTGGTGGCCTCGCACATCGCGGTGAAGATGAAGCTGGCGCAGATCATGGGCCGCTATGCCATTGGCGACCTCAGCGAAGACATGGACAAGCTGCCCGGCGAGAAGGCCGTGCTCACCGAGACCATGGCGCAGGTCAAACTCAACCTGGGCGCGATGAACACCCAGATCAAGCACCTGGCGCAGGCCGCGGCCAATGGCGACTTTAGCGCACGCGGCGATGCCGAGCGCTTCCAGTACGATTTCCGGGTCATGGTGGAAAGCCTCAACACCTTGATGTCCACCGCCGACGGCAACCTGCAGTCGCTATCCGGTCTGTTGCAGTCCATTGCCGCAGGCGACCTGACCGCGCGCATGAGCGGCGACTTCCACGGGGTGTTTGCGCAGATGCGCGACGATGCCAATGCCACCGCCGTGCAGCTGGCCGAGATCGTCACCGGCATCAAGGCGTCGGCCATCTCGATCAAGGGTGCCGCCAGCGAAATCGCCGCCGGCAACCAGGACCTGTCGCAGCGCACCGAGCAGCAGGCCGCCAATCTGGAAGAGACCGCCGCCTCGATGGAAGAGCTCACCTCCACCGTCAAACAGAATGCCGAAAGCGCGCGCCAGGCCAACCAGCTGGCGATTGGTGCGGCCGGCGTGGCCTCTCAGGGTGGCGAGATCGTCAGCAAGGTGGTCGAGACCATGAGCGGCATCGAAGCCTCGTCCAGGAAGATCGCCGACATCATCTCGGTCATCGACGGCATCGCGTTCCAGACCAACATCCTGGCCTTGAACGCGGCGGTGGAAGCCGCGCGCGCCGGCGAACAGGGCCGCGGCTTTGCGGTGGTGGCCTCGGAAGTGCGCACCCTGGCGCAGCGCTCCTCGGGCGCGGCCAAGGAGATCAAGGACCTCATCGACGACTCGGTGCAGCGCGTGGCCGACGGCTCGGTGCTGGTGCACGACGCCGGCAAGACCATGGGCGAGATCGTCTCCAGCGTGCAGCGCGTCACCGACATCATGGGCGAGATCTCCGCCGCCTCGCAGGAGCAGTCTTCGGGCATCGAACAGGTCAACCAGACCGTCACCCAGATGGACGAAACCACCCAGCAAAACGCCGCTCTGGTGGAAGAAGCCACCGCCGCGGCGCGTGCACTGGAAGAACAGGCGGTCGGGCTGACCGAGGCCGTGGCGGTCTTCAAGACTGACGCCGGCCATGCATCGGCGCCGCCGTCGCCGGTGCGTGCGGTCCCGTCGCGGCCGGCGGTGAGTGCCGTGCTCAAGGCGCCGGTTGCCGTGGCCGGGCGCCCTGCTGCCTCCAAGCCGCGCGCGGTGGTCACCGCGTCCAGTAACGACACCAGCTGGCAGGAGTTCTGAGCAAGCGAGCAGGACTGGCTGAACGGTTCCGGTCGGCAGCGATGCCGACCGGCTCAAGGCATAACTGGTATCGGCCGATACCCAGCGTACGCCCATGAGACGCATCGATGACCACTTCGCCCGCGCAGTTGCCGCAGCCCCATCCCCCTTCCCCGCGCCGCTGGACCAGGCGCTGGGATGATCTGGCCATCGCCAGAAAACTCGGCGCGATCGGTGTGCTGGCGCTGGTGGGGCTGATCATTCCGGTGCTGCTGTACAGCGGCAAGCTCAATGAAAGCGTCACCATCAGCAGCAACGAATTACGCAGCTACGGCCCACTCGGACAGATGCTGGGCCTGATCACCGACCTGCATGCGGCCCATGTCGACAGCGGCAGCGCCGCCAGCGCGGCGTCCAGCCGGGCCGAACGCGACCTGCAGCAACTGCTTGTGGTCACTGCGGCAATGCCCGGCTTCGAACGCAGCCAGAAACAACTGCTGGCGCTGCAACAACGCCCTCTCGCCAGTGCCGACGCCAACGCCTATGCCGGCGTGAGCGAACAGGCCTTCGCTGCGCTCGACGCCTTGCGCGACGACAGCCAGCTGGTCTACACCCCGTATATCGAAAGCTACCACCTGGTGGTGGCCACGCTGATCTACAGCCCCGATGCCACCGAAGCGCTGACCCGCCTGGATGCGGCCAGCGATCCATCGCAGGCCGGCGACAGCCGCGCCATGCTGCGCGAGCAGCTCAACCAGCTTCAGCGGCACCATGTGCGCTTCCGCCATGAGCTGAACAAGGCGATGGGCCTGCTGGAACAGCCCGACCCCGCCCTGGCCGATGCCGCCCGCACCGAAGCCACGCGCGCCACTGCAGCACTGACGGCGCTGGCCACCGCGCTGGACGGCAGCGATACCCAGGCCGACACGCAATGGAATGCTGCGCTCGATGCACTTGGCCAGGCCATGCAGGATCTCAGCAGCACTTCGCTGCAGGCCTTGCAGCGGCAGTCCCAGCGGCACCTGGCGGATGCGCGCAATGCCATGTGGCAGGCCATCGCCGGGCTGTCGCTGCTTGCGCTGCTGATCGCCACGCTGTGCTGGTACACATTGTCCCGGCTCACCCGGAACGTGGGCCGCGCTGCGGCAGTGGCGGCCAACATCGCGCGCGGCGACCTGGACGAGCGCATCGTGGCGCCCAGCCACGACGAGACCGGCCAGCTGCTCGACAACATGCGCAGGATGCAGGAGCAGCTGCAACGCGTGCTGGCGGCACAGAGCGAGATGGCGCAGCGCCATGACGCGGGCCAGATCAGCTACCGCATGCAGGCCGACAGCTTCCCCGGCGCCTACGCCACCATGGTGCACGACACCAATGCGCTGGTCGGCTCGCATGTCGCGGTGAAGCTGCAGCTGGCGCAGATCATGTCGCGCTACGCCATCGGTGACCTGAGTCAGGACATGGACCGCCTGCCTGGCGAAAAGGCCGTGCTCACCGACACCATGGACACGGTCAAGCGCAATCTCTCGGCAATGAACAGCGAGATCAGTCTGCTGGCGCAGGCCGCCGCCAACGGCGATTTCAGCGTGCGCGGCGACGCGCAGCGCTTCCAGTACGATTTCCGCGCCATGGTCGACAGCCTCAATCAGCTGATGGCCACGGCCGATGCCAATCTGCAGTCGCTTTCCACGGTGCTGCAGGCGATTGCCGCCGGCGACCTCACCACCCGCATGCACGGCGATTTCCATGGCGTGTTCGCACGCATGCGCGACGATGCCAATGCCACGGTGACCCAGCTGGCCGATATCGTCGGGCGCATCCAGCGCTCCACCGACGCCATCAACGAGGCCGCCAGCGAGATCGCGTCGGGCAATCAGGATCTTTCGCAGCGTACCGAGCAACAGGCCGCCAACCTGGAAGAAACCGCCGCCTCGATGGAGGAGCTCACCTCCACCGTGCGCAACAACGCCGAGCATGCCCGCCGCGCCAATCAGCTGGTGGTCGGCGCCGCCTCGGTGGCATCGCAGGGGGGCGAGGTGGTTGGCCAGGTGGTCGGCACCATGGCCGGCATCCAGGCGGCCTCCAAGAAGATCGCCGACATCATCGGCGTCATCGACGGCATCGCGTTCCAGACCAACATCCTGGCATTGAATGCCGCCGTGGAAGCGGCGCGTGCCGGTGAACAGGGACGCGGCTTCGCCGTGGTGGCCTCGGAAGTGCGCACCCTCGCCCAGCGTTCTGCCGGTGCAGCGAAGGAAATCAAGCGGCTGATCGACGACTCGGTCAGCCGGGTGGACCACGGCAATCAGCTGGTCGGCCAGGCCGGCCGCACCATGCAGGACATCGTCGACTCGGTGCGTAACGTCACCACGATCATGCAGGAGATCAGCGAGGCCTCGCAGCAGCAGTCGCAAGGCATCGATCAGGTTGGCCAGACCATCGCGCAGATGGACCAGGCCACCCAACAGAACGCAGCGCTGGTGGAAGAAGCCACCGCCGCGGCACGCTCGATGGAAGAACAGGCGCAGCAACTGCGTGATGCGGTCTCGGTGTTCCAGCTGCACGCGGCCGCACCGGCGCGCCTGGGGCAGGCGGCCTGAAAACGGCAGGGCGCGGGCCACGGCATCCGTCGATGGCCCGGCCCCTGCGACCCATGCGTTGACCGAAGACACCGCCGCCTGACCATGGCACCGGCTGCCGTGGACGTGATGTTGGTCGGCACGCAGGCAGCGCGCCTGCGGCCGCCATCGCGCACCACGATGGCCCCGATGCCGCGCCCTTCAGGAATTGCGCCAGCGCGCCGCATACCTCACCGGTGCCTCCGGCGCGCCGCCACCCTCGCCTCACCCTCGCCTCACCCTCGCCTCGCCGGTGCATCCACCCGGCACCACACCTGCCTGCACACACCCATCACGCCCGACGCGTGATCGAGCGGTGAATTGCCCGCGCGCGTAACGCTTGGCGGTCATCCAGATATCGGCCTTTCCAGCCCTCGCGTGCACGCCCGCATCACCTCGGTGACGGCTGCCCGTACACGGCCGCGCAAGCGAGTTCAGGCGCCGCAGCGGTCGCCGTTACCGAACACAAGCATGCAGACCTGCCCCGCAACCGATTGCCGCGTGACACCTCTCACCGGCATCGATGGAGGGCTGGATGCCTGCCTGCCACGGCCCGGCTCGACATCGTGATCCACGCGACCTGGCCGATGCGCATTCCCCCTTCCCGCCCATTGCCCCGAGATTTCAACATGATCGCTCTTCTACAACGGTATAACGTCGGCAAGCGCCTCACCTTCGCCTTCGGCACGCTGATCCTGCTGTCCTGCGGTCTGGTCGCCACCGGGCTGTACACCGTGGCGCAAGCACGCGAGCGCATCGACACCGTGGTCAACCGCAACATCACGATCATGCAGCACCTGCAGGACATGACCAACGCCAGCTCGGCGGTTGCCGTGCAACTGCGCAACATCGTGTTGCCCACCTCCGAGGCGGACAACCTGCGCTTTGCCGGCATCATCAAGGACAAGCTCGCTGCCTATGAAGACAGCCGCCGCACGCTGTACCTGTTTTCTGCATCGCCGGAGGCCACGGCCCTGCGACAGAAGATCGATCAGGCCAGCGAGGCGGCCAACAAGGTCAATGCGCAGGTCGCGGCGCTGGGCTTGAGCGGCAAGCCCGACGAAGCACTGGCACTGCTGCTGCAGAAAGCTGCGCCGGCCACCGAGCAGTGGCAGGACGCACTGGCCGACTACGCGGCGTTGCAGCGCCGTCGCGCTACCGAAGCCTATGAAGCCGCCACCACGGCCATGGCACGCGGCCGTGCGATGCTCATCGGCGGCGGCCTGGCGGTGGTGTTGATCAGCGGCCTGCTGGGTTGGGCGATCACCCGCAGCCTGGTGCGTCCGCTGACCCAGGCCACGCGCGCCGCCGAGGCCATTGCCAACGGCAGCCTCGATAACGATGTGCGCACCCAGGCCAACGACGAAACCGGCCGCCTGTTGCAGGCCATGGACAAGATGCAGGACCAGGTGCGCAACCTGATCACCGCGCAGCTGGACATGGCCAAGCGTCACGACGAAGGCCAGATCAGCTTCCGCATGGATGCCGGCGCGTTCCCGGGCGACTTCGGACGCATGGCCAACGACACCAACGAGCTGGTCGCCGCGCACATCAAGGTCAAGATGCAGACCATTCACCTGGTGGAACGCTATGCCATCGGCGATCTGAGCGAAGACATGCCGCAATTGCCCGGCGAAAAGGCCGCGATCACCACCGCGATGAATCAGGTCAAGCACAACCTGTCCACGATGAATCACGAGATCAAGCACCTGGCCCAGGCGGCGGCCAATGGCGACTTCAGCGCACGCGGCAATGCCGAGCAGTTCCAGCACGACTTCCGCCTCATGGTCGAAAGCCTCAACCACCTGATGGCCACCGCCGACGGCAACCTGCAGTCGCTCTCGGGCCTGCTGCAATCGATCGCCGCCGGCGACCTGACCGCACGCATGAGCGGCCAGTATCAGGGTGTGTTCGCGCAAATGCGCGACGACGCCAACGCCACCGCCGAACAGCTGGCCAACATCGTCGGCCGCATCCAGGAAGCGGCCGGTGCGATCGGCCTGGCCTCCGGCGAAATCGCCACCGGCAACCAGGATCTGTCGCAACGCACCGAGCAACAGGCGGCCAACCTGGAAGAAACCGCTGCCTCGATGGAAGAACTCACCTCCACCGTCAAGCAGAATGCCGAACACGCCAGCCAGGCCAACCAGCTCGCCATCGGCGCCGCTGCGGTCGCCTCGCAAGGCGGCGAAGTGGTGGCCAACGTGGTCACCACCATGTCCGATATCCAGGCCTCGTCCAGGAAGATCGCCGAGATCATCAGCGTCATCGACGGCATCGCCTTCCAGACCAACATCCTGGCACTGAATGCCGCAGTGGAAGCGGCACGTGCCGGTGAGCAGGGCCGTGGCTTTGCGGTGGTCGCCTCCGAGGTGCGCACCCTCGCCCAGCGCTCGGCCAGTGCGGCAAAGGAAATCAAGCACCTGATCGACGACTCGGTGGACAAGGTCGCGCAAGGCGCCACCCTGGTCGACCAGGCCGGCACCACCATGGCCGACATCGTTGCCAGCGTGCAGCGCGTCACCAACATCATGGGCGAAATTTCCTCGGCCTCGCAGGAGCAGTACGCCGGGATCGAGCAGGTCAACCAGACCGTGACCCAGATGGACGAAACCACCCAGCAGAATGCCGCGCTGGTGGAAGAAGCCACCGCCGCCGCGCGCGCCATGGAGGAGCAGGCACAACAGCTCACCGAAGCGGTGGCCGTGTTCAAGGTGGCCAACACCGCACCGGTGGCGCGGCGGCTGTCGGCCATTGCCAATGCACCGGCCAATGCGCGCCCCGCAGCGCGCCCGATTGCCGGTCCCGGCACCGTCGCCGCCCGGCAACGCGGCTCCGCCCATGCCGCGACATCGACCGCCGATCTCGGTGACTGGCAGGAGTTCTGAGCTCCCCGCGATGCACCGCACGCCTTGAGCATGGGTGACACTGCCGCTGACGGCAGTGCGCGCTGTCGGAGTCGCACGCACCGCGATCAGCGCTGAACATCGCACGACATCGACACAAGGCTGGCCCGGTGACGGGCCGGCCTTGTGTCTTCTCTGGTCCACACAGACACCGCGGCTGCGACCACCCGGATCGCAATGCAGTGGTCCTGCGCGTCGACCAAGCGGCATTGCATCCGCGCGTTCGTGGATATTCCACCCGCTGGGCGTATCGCGGTCGTCGGCAACGCAAGCGCGACGCGCAAGGCGCCCTTCGAAGAGGCGGCGCGATCGAGGCGAGCAGTGCTGAATGCCATGAGATCGTCCAAGCATCGCCGTCGCTATCGTCATGGCAGCCTCGCGTTGCCCACCCACGCCGTGCATGCCAGGTGAAAGCGCAGTTGGGCCGCACTGCAGCGGCGCGCGTAGGGCACGCAGAATGGGTGAATTCAGGCGCTGCCGGCCAACAATTCGGCACAGTTCAACCACAGCGACAACACATCCGCACGCGCCCCTCACCTGCGTGATCCAGCGCTGTACCGGCAGTGTGCATCCCGCTCAATTCGCCGATTGCCGCGCCGTTACCACTGGGCGCGCTGCAAGCGGACACGAGCGCACCGCAGCGCGTCGTCCGCCGCCAGCCACGCAACCCACCTTCGAGTCGAGCGACCCCATGAGTTCTTTTCTGCAGCGCTTCAATGTCGGGCCACGTCTGGCCGGCGCCTTCACCGTATTGATCCTGCTGTCCGGCTTCATCGCCTTCATCGGCTATCGCGGCCTGAGCTCGGCGCGCGGGCTGGTCGATGCGCTGGTGCACCAGAACATGACCAAGATTCGTCTGTCCAACGACATGATGAATGCCAATTACGTCATCGCCGCCGAGCTGCGCAATGTGGTGCTGCCGACCAGCGACGCAGACAACCTGCGATTCATCGAGAAGATCAAGACCGCACGGGCCGACTACGCCAAGGCCAGGCAGGCGCTGTACGCGCTGCCCTCGTCCGAGCAGGGCAAGGCCATCCGCGAAGATATCGACCAGCTTACCGGTCCGGTGCGGGAGTTGAACAACAAGGTGATCGACCTGGTGATGTCCGGCCACAGCGATGAAGCGCTGCCGCTGCTGCTCACCCAGGCCGCACCGGCGCTGCAGCAATGGCAGGACAAGATCGGCGACAACATCGCACTGCAGGACAAGCTCGCCGCCGAAGCCGCGGCCGTGGCGCTGCAATCGATGGACGATTCGCGCAAGCTGCTGGTCGGCGGTTCGCTGCTGGTGCTGCTGCTCAGCGGCACCCTGGGCCTGTTGATCACCCGCAGCCTCACCGGCCCGTTGAACCGCGCCACCGGCGCCGCCGAAGCCATTGCCCGCGGCAAGCTGGACAACGCCGTGCACACCGATGCCCGCGACGAGACCGGCCGCCTGCTGCAGGCCATGGACGCCATGCAATCGCAGGTGCGCAACCTCATCACCGCCCAGCTGGACATGGCCAAGCGCCACGATGCCGGCCAGATCAGTTTCCGCATGGATGCCGGCGTGTTCCCAGGCGACTTCGGCCGCATGGCCGGCGACACCAACACCCTGGTCGACAGCCACATCCAGGTCACCACGCGCCTTGCGCAGATCATGGGCCGCTACGCCATCGGCGACCTGAGCGAAGACATGGACCAGCTGCCGGGCGAAAAGGCCACCCTCACCGACACCATGGCGCAGGTCAAAGCCAATCTGGCAGCGATGAACCAGCAGATCAAACAGCTGGCAACGGCCGCGGCCGATGGCGATTTCAGTGCGCGCGGCGACGCGGCGCAGTTCCAGTTCGATTTCCGCATCATGGTCGAAAGCCTCAACCAGCTGATGGCCACCGCCGACGGCAGCCTGCAATCGCTGTCGGGCATGCTGCAGGCGATTGCCGCCGGCGACCTCACCGCGCGCATGGACGGCGACTTCAAGGGCGTGTTCGCGCAGATGCGCGACGATGCCAACGCCACCGCCACCCAGCTGGCCGGCATCGTCGGGCGTATCCAGACCTCGGCGGTGTCGATCAATGCCGCTGCCAGCGAAATTGCCGCCGGCAACAACGACCTGTCGCAGCGCACCGAACAACAGGCTGCCAACCTGGAAGAAACCGCAGCGTCCATGGAGGAGCTCACCTCGACCGTCAAGCAGAATGCCGAGGGCGCTCGGCAGGCCAACCAGCTGGCCATCGGCGCGGCCAGTGTGGCTTCGCAAGGTGGTGAAGTGATCGGCAAGGTGGTCGACACCATGGCCGGCATCCAGGCGTCCTCGAAGAAGATCGCAGACATCATCTCCGTCATCGATGGCATTGCCTTCCAGACCAATATCCTGGCCTTGAACGCCGCAGTGGAAGCGGCGCGCGCCGGCGAACAGGGGCGTGGGTTTGCGGTGGTGGCCTCGGAAGTGCGCACCTTGGCGCAGCGTTCTTCGGCGGCCGCCAAGGAGATCAAGGACCTGATCGGCGACTCCGTGCAACGTGTGGCCGATGGCTCGCAGCTGGTGGACCAGGCCGGCCGCACCATGGCCGAGATCGTGGCGTCGGTGCAGCGCGTCACCGACATCATGAGCGAGATCTCCGCCGCATCGCAGGAGCAGTCGGCCGGCATCGAGCAGGTCAACCTCACCGTCACCCAGATGGATGAGGCCACCCAGCAGAACGCCGCGCTGGTGGAAGAAGCCACCGCCGCCGCCCGCGCCATGGAAGACCAGGCGCAGCAACTGACCGAAGCGGTGGCCGTGTTCAAGATCGAGAGCCATCCGCCGCTTGCTGCTCGCAGTGCGCCGGTTGGCCACGCACGTGCCGTGCCGCGTCGCGTACCGCGCCCGGTTCTGGCTTCCACCGCCACCCGCAGCAGCGCCGGCGCTGCGGCCACCACCACGATTGGCGAATGGCAGGAGTTCTGAGCCGTTGATCGGCCTGACGTGCGCCGCGCACTCCCCTGACACGGTGCGGCGACCGGCCTGACCGCGCGGGACGGCGGCACCACTCGCCGGCAGCGGGCGGCAGCCGCCGGCCATTAAGCAGCTCCGCAACCCGTTCGCCGCACCACACAGCATTCGAGAGCGTTCGATTCGCCAACTGCGAATCTTGCAGGCCGCTTCCCTGGCGACGGGGAGCGGCCCTTTTTTTGGGGTGCCCTACCCGGTCGCTGACCGAGCCAGACGCGCCGATATTCATGCATTCATAACAAATGCCAGAAACGCTCAAGGTGCTGAAAGCGATTTCATAAACTGGAAACCCAACGCAATGCACCGTTTTATGCAGATTTCGGCATAAAACATCAATTTCAAGCATAGGCGGCCGCTATCGACTTCACGCATCCGTAACGCCCTCCCCCGGGCAAGGTCGATTCCTCATGCATTCCTTCAACCGCCTCTCTGTCGGCACGCGGCTCTCCGCACTGCTGACCCTGGTCATCGCCATCTCGTTGGGCCTGCTGGCCCTTACCATCTACCGTCAGTCCGCTGGCGACATCGAATCGCAGGTCAAGGCCGAGCTGCGCTCCAGTACCCGGTTGATGCAGCAGTCGGTGGCGATGTACGACGTCACCCTGACCGAAGGCACCCAGCGCCTGGGCAGCGTGTTCGATGACATGCTCCCCACCGGGGCGCGCGAACTCGATAGCGCCAGCACCGTCACCATCGGCGAGCAGAACACCCCGTCGCTGCGCGCCGGCAAGCAGGCGCTGAATCTCAACTTCGAGGCAGTGGACCGCTTTGCGCAGGCCACCGGCGGCGTTGCGACCATCTTTGCGCGCACCGGCGACGACTTCGTGCGCATCACCACCTCTCTGCGCAACAAGCAGAACGAGCGCGTGATCGGCACCCTGCTCGACCGCAAGGGCAAGGCCTACGCCGCACTGTCCGAAGGCAAGCCCTTCACCGGCCAGGCGCAGCTGTTCGGCGAGCAGTACATGACCCATTACCAGCCGCTGCGCAACGCCGCCGGCGAGGTGATCGGTGCACTGTTCGTCGGGCGCAACTACACCCAGGGCCTGGCCGCGCTGAAGGCGCAGGTCAGCACCACCAAGCTGGGCCAGGACGGTTATTTCCTCATCGTCGACATGGCGCCGGGCGAGCGCCAGGGCCAGATCATCGCCGCACCGCCCGGTACGCCTGCGACCTTGTCGGCGCTGGCGTCGGCCGACCAGCAGGCCGCGCTGCAGTCGGTCCTGGACGGCAAGCAGCCCAGCGCCAACCTGCAACTGCGCGATGCCAAGGGCAACAGCCAGGCCTTCGAAGTCACCGCACAGCGTTATGCACCCTGGCAGTGGGCGGTGATCGGCACCCAGCCGCGCAGCGCCATCGACGGCCCGCTCAACGAACTGCTGGGCAGCATGCTGCTGTTTTCGCTGGTGGTGCTGGCCTTGTGCATCGCGGTGGTGTTCATCGCCGCGCGCAAGATGGTCACCCGTCCGCTGGCAGCAGTGGAACGCGTGCTTGGCGATGTTGCCGCCGGCCGCCTGGACAACCCCATCGAGATCGACCGCCACGATGAACTCGGCCGCCTGCTGCTCAGCGCCCGCACCATGCGCGACGACCTGTGCGCACGCCTGGAACGCGACCACCTGATCGCCAGCGAGGCGCTGCGCGTGCGTACCGCGCTGGACGATGTCAGCACCAACGTGATGATCGCCGATGCCGATCGCCGCATCATCTACGTCAATCGTCCGCTGCAGCGCATGCTCAAGAGCGTGCAGGACGAGCTGCGCCGCGACCTGCCCAACTTCGACGCCGATGCCCTGATCAATGCCAGCATCGACCAGTTCCATCGCAAGCCCGAGCATCAGGCGCGCATGCTCGACCAGCTCACCAGCACGCACGTGGCACAGATCCATGTCGGCGGCCGCACCATGCGCCTGGTGGTCAGCCCCGTGCTTGGCGCCGCTGGCGAGCGCATGGGGTTTGTGGTCGAGTGGGCCGACCGCACCCAGGAAGTCCAGGTGGAACAGGAAGTGGCCCGCATCGTGCAGGCCGCCGCCGCCGGCGACCTGAGCGAGCGTGTCAGCATCGACGGCAAGCAGGGCTTCCTGCTGTTGCTTGCCCAGCAACTCAATGCCCTGCTGGACAACAACGCCGACGGCCTGTCGCGCGTATCGTCGTTGCTCTCCTCGCTGTCGCAGGGCGACCTGACCGCGCGCATGGACGGCGACCTGCAAGGCGTGTTCGCCAACATCCGCGACGACGCCAATGCCACCGCCGACCAGCTGGCCGGCATCGTGCGCCGGATCAAGGACTCGTCGCTGGCGATCAACTCCGCGGCCACTGAAATCGCCACCGGCAACGGCGACCTGTCGCGCCGCACCGAACAGCAGGCTGCTGCGCTGGAAGAAACCGCCGCCTCGATGGAAGAGCTCACCGCCACCGTCAAGCAGAACGCCGACAATGCCGACCAGGCCAACCGCCTGGTGCTGGATGCCGCCGGCGTTGCGGCCAAGGGCGGCGACGTGGTCGGCCGCGTGGTCAGCACCATGGCCGACATCGACACCTCGTCCAAGAAGATCGCCGAGATCATCAGCGTCATCGACGGCATCGCCTTCCAGACCAACATCCTGGCCTTGAACGCCGCCGTGGAAGCCGCCCGTGCCGGCGAACAGGGCCGTGGCTTTGCCGTGGTCGCCAGCGAAGTACGCACGCTGGCCCAGCGTTCGGCCGGCGCCGCCAAGGAGATCAAGCACCTGATCGAAGATTCGGTGACCCGCATCGGTAACGGCGCTGCACTGGCCTCCGAAGCCGGCAGCACCATGCAGCAAGTGGTGAGCTCGGTGCAGCGCGTCACCGACATCATGGGCGAAATCACCAGCGCCTCGCGCGAGCAGGCCGCCGGCATCACCCAGGTCAACCAGACCGTCACCCAGATGGACGAAACCACCCAGCAGAACGCCGCCCTGGTGGAAGAAGCAACGGCAGCCGCACGCGCGATGGAAGACCAGGCCGCGCAGCTGGTGGACGCAGTGGCTGTGTTCCGGCTCGAACAGGAAGATCGCCTGAGCACCCTGCTGGCCAACGCACGTCACGCCTACAGCTGATTCAAGGCGCCACAACGACGCGCGCGCAGAGCGCCATGCTGCAAGGACGTACTTGCAGCGTGTCCTGGGATGGTGGGCCGGCCGGGATCCTGCAGCAAAGGCGCAGACCATCCGCTCTGCATCTTTGCTGCCGGGATCAGGCAATCATGTAGCGACATCTGCATCGTGCGTGTAGCGATCGCTTGGCTGTCTTCAAGTCCGGTCGAGGGCGCGGTGCCCTCACCGCTCGCGGGACACGCCGCAAGTACGTCCCTGTAGGCTCGGTGGCGGCATCCATGCCGCCACACGGTCCCGCAATCGGCGAGGACACCACGCCAGACAGTTGGTTGGTGGTTTTGTTGAAAAGCAAAGTTCACCGCATCGCCAGCTTGCTGGGCGCTGGTTGAGATCCTTGCACACCGACCATCTCGACTGGTCCTTGCCCGCCCACCGTCGCAGGACCCTTGGCGGCATGGATGCCGCCACGGAGCCTACAGGGATGTACTTGCGGCGTGTCCTGCGATGGTGGGCGGGCAAGGGCCCTGCAGTAAAGGCGCAGACCATCCGCTCTTCGCCTTTGCTGCCCGGGTCAAGCAATCAGGTAGCGACAACTGCATGGTGAGTCTCGCGAGCGCTTGGCGATCCGCAAGTCCGGTCGAGGGCGCGGCGCCCTCACCGCTTGCGGGACACGCCGTGAATCCGTCCGTGAAGGCTCGGTGGCGGCGTCCATGCCGCCACACGGTCCCGCAATCGGCGAGGACACCACGCCAGAAAGTTGGCTGGCGGTTTTACTGAAGAGCGAAGACACCGCATCGCATGGTTTGCTGGTTGCTCTGCTGATAGCTCTGCACACCGACCAACACGACTGGTCCTTGCCCGCCCACCGTCGCAGGACCCTTGGCGGCATGGATGCCGCCACGGAGCCTACAGGGATGTACTTGCGGCGTGTCCTGCGATGGTGGGCGGGCAAGGACCCTGCAGCAAAGGCGCAGACCATCCGCTCTGCGCCTGATCCGTCCGTAGCGAGCGATCAGGTCGAGACGCCTAAAATGCGCGTCTCGCAAACCCTTGGCGATCTTCAAGTCTGGTCGAGCGCGCGGTGCCCCCACTGCTCGCGAGACACGCCGTGAATCCGTACGTGGAGGCTCGGTGGCGGCATCCATGCCGCCACACGGTCCCGCAATCGGCGAGGACACCACGCCAGACGGTTGGCTGGTGGTTCAGCGAACGCATCTTGTCAGCAGCGCTTAAAGATTTCACTTTGCCGCCGATATCAAGGCGACGCCGGGACAACCTTCCGGGCCTCATCCCGCTTCCACTGTGCTTGTGCCCATGTCCCAAGGCGATACCTCAGAGTCAGAGCTGGACCACGATGCCGATCACCTCGCCGAAGGTGACGAGCGTTACCTGCTGCGCAACAAGCGGCAGATCCGTGGGTTGTTGCGCCAGCTGTTGGACCAACGCGCCGTGGTGACCATGCACGTGGCCGGCCGCGACATGGCCGTGCCCACCGCCGTGCTGGAAATCGATGAGGACGACGACTGCGTGATCCTGGACGGCAGCCATAACGATGCCTCCAATCGCGCCATCGAAGGCGCCAAGTACCTGCTGTGCTACGCCCAGCTGGAACGGGTCAACATCCGTTTCCGCCTGGACAACGCCGAACGCCTGGAGCGCGACATCCACGTCGCCTTCCGCGCCGAGCTGCCGGAAGTGATGTATCACCTGCAGCGTCGCGAGTCGTACCGGCTGGAGACACCGATCACCGACTCGCCCATCTGCATCATCCGCCAGGATGACGCGCAGGGAGGCAACCTCAACCTGCAGCTGCGTGTGATCGACATCAGCAGCGGCGGCCTGGCCGTCTCGCTCACTGCCGGCATGCCCCTGCTCGAACTGCAGCGCACCTACCGCAACTGCACCCTGCAACTGCCCGATGCCGCGCCGATCGCGCTGCCGCTCACGGTCTGCAGCCAGTACAAGCAGACCATGCCCAACGGCAGCGAAGGCTTCCGGGTCGGCATGCAGTACAGCGACCTGCCGCGCGGCGCCGATGAAACCATCCAGCGCTACATCTTCCGGGTCGACCGCCAGCGCAATGCGCGCAAGAGCGGCGTGTTCTGAACCCGACCGTACCGTCCCCGGCACGCACCTAAAGTTGCCGAGCGCGGCGCCGATGTTGCTATGGCAACCCTCTTCCAACCCTGTGCCGCAACCTGACACTCAGCCGCAACGCCCGGAGTTTTCATGAACGACAAAAGCACTGCCACCGGCACCGGTGGTGAATTCCTCAGCTTCGCCCTGGGCGAAGAACACTACGGCGTGGACATCCTGAAAGTGCAGGAAATCCGCGGCTACGATTCGGTCACCCGCCTGCCGGACGCACCCGATTACATCAAGGGTGTAATCAACCTGCGCGGCACCATCGTGCCGGTGATCGACCTGCGCCTGAAGCTGCGCCTCAAAGAAGCGCGCTACGACGCCTTCACCGTGATGATCGTGCTCAACGTCGAAGACCGCGTGGTCGGCATCGTGGTCGACAGCGTCTCGGACGTCATCCCGCTCAACGACGACCAGATCCGCCCGACCCCCGAATTCGGCGCCTCGGTAGACACCCGCTTCATTTCCGGCATCGGCACCCAGGACGATCGCATGCTGATCCTGCTGGACATCGAAACCCTGCTGGACAGCACCGAGCTGGGTCAGCAGCAGCTGGCCGAAGAAGCCGCCTGATCGGCGTTGCCGATCGACGCGTCCGAGCGACGCAACGGAAGTAGCGGTGCCCGCGGTCGTCAGATGGCGTGTGACTGGCAGTGACTGCGATGTGCGTTTGCACGTCGCTCGCCGTCAGCCCACACGCAATCAGACGGCCGCAGCGGTTTCTGGAGGTCCTGTACGACCATCAGGTGTCAGGAGCGTCCCGACACGCGACGCACGACCGAATCAAAGTGCGATGCGATTCACGTTTTTTGGATTCAAGTTGAACCGGAGCTAGCCGATAGCTGAATAGAAGCCCGTGTTAACAAACGGGTCACTGTTCGACTTTCGATTCTGGAGAATCCACATGAAGTTCCTGCTCTCGCTCCTCCCCGTTGCTGCTCTCGTGATCGTTGCTCCCACGCTGTCGGCTCAATCGCAGGAAATGATTCCGCCGGAGATGGCCACCCGCTTCGTCGGCAAGGACGGCATGGTGTGCGGCAAGGTCGAAAAGGCCAAGTACGCGCAGAGCTCGGAAGGTGAGCCCACCTTCCTGTACATGGGCGGCATGTTCCCGCGCCACACCTTCTCGGCCCGCATCGATGGCGCCAACCGCGGCAAGTTCAGCTTTGCCCCCGAATCCCTGGAAGGCAAGGACGTCTGCGTCCTCGGCAAGATCCAGCGCGACAGCTCGCGCGCCGAAATCGAAGTCAGCTCCCCGGCCGGCCTGAAGCTCGCCACCATCAAGTAATCGCCTCGCACATCGCCACGCCCACGCGTGGCGATGTGCTGTGTGGGTTATGCGGACTGACTTCTACGGGGAATCGTGTCAATGCAATGGATCAATAATCTGAAGTTGATGCCGCGCCTGATGCTCGCATTCGGCATCGTGCTGCTGATCATGCTGGTGCAGGGAATCATCGCCTACGCGGGCCTGGCATCGCTCAACAACGTCACCCGCGACCTGGCCGGCAACACCATGTCCAGCGTGCGCGAAGCCGGCGATCTGCGCGGCATGCTCGGCGAATACCGGAATGCGGCTTATCAGAACCTCGTGCGCGCCAGCGACGCGGTCAAGCAGGAAGCCAAGGTCCGCGCCAAGCGCCTCAATGGCGAAATCGAAGCCACGATCAAGGGCTACCCGCGCCTGATCGAAAGCCCGCAGCAGAAAAAACTCTTTGACGTCTTCGTGGCGGACTGGAAGAAGGCCGCCGCCTCCTACGCCAGCGTCGACGAGATGGTCGAACTGAACCTGCCCGACGATGCGGTCGACACCTTTGTCGGCGAAACCCGCACCCTGCACAACAAGGCCAAGGATTCGCTGGCCGCGTTGATCGCCGAAGACAACCTGCTGGCACAGGCTGCCAAGACCAAGGCCGAAAAGGTCCACGCTACTTCGGTCACGCTGACCCTGCTGGTGTTGCTGATCGGCATTGCCGGCGGCCTGGGCCTGGCGTTCCTGTTTGCCCGCGCCATCGTGCGCAGCATGCGTGGTGCGGTCAGCACCGCCACCGAGATCGCCGGCGGCAAGCTGGACGGCCAGATCAATGTGCAGGGCCAGGATGAAGTGGCCGAACTGATGCGTTCCATGCAGCGCATGCAGCGCGATCTGAAGGAGCGCATCGAACGCGACCGCACCATCGCCGACGAAAACCTGCGTATCCGTACCGCGCTGGACAAGTCGTCCACCGGCACCTTCATCACCGATCCCGACCGCGTCATGATCTATGCCAACGACGCGTTCAAGAAGATCGTTGCGCAGTACGAGAGCAGCATCCGCCTGGCCTCGCCGGAATTCGATGCCAATAAGGTCATCGGCCAGCACATCAGCTACCTGGGTCTGTCGGATGCAACCGTGCGCAAGGCCATCGCCGCGCTGGAACGCGATGGCGTCACCAGCTTCGAAGAGCGCTTCGGCGAAGTGGTATTGGCGCAGACGGTCACCGGCATCAAGAACGAGCACGGCGAGAATACCGGCGAGGTCTGCGAATGGCGCGACCGCACCGTCGAAGTCCAGGTCGAAGAAGAAGTCGCCCGCATCGTGCGTGCCGCCGCCAGCGGCGACATGAGCGGCCGGGTGGAATCCGACGGCAAGCAGGGCTTCTTCCTGCAGCTGGCGCAGCAGCTCAACGGCTTGCTGGATGCCAACGCCGCCAGTATCGAGCAGATTTCGTCGCTGCTGTCGGCACTGTCGCGCGGCGACCTCACCGTGCGCATGCACGGCCAGTTCAGCGGCGTGTTCGCGCAGATGCGTGACGATGCCAATGCCACCGCCGAACAGCTGGCCGACATCGTCGGGCGCATCAAGTCTTCGTCCACCGCCATCAACGCGGCGGCCGGCGAGATCGCCTCCGGCAACACCGACCTGTCCCAGCGCACCGAGCAGCAGGCCGCCAACCTGGAAGAAACCGCCGCCTCGATGGAAGAGCTCACTTCCACCGTCCGGCAGAACGCCGAAAGCGCCCGCCAGGCCAATCAGCTGGCGATCGGCGCCACCGGTGTGGCCTCGCAGGGCGGCGAGGTGGTGTCGCAGGTGGTCACCACCATGTCCGGCATCGAAGCCTCGTCCAAGAAGATCGCCGACATCATCAGCGTCATCGACGGCATTGCGTTCCAGACCAACATCCTGGCCTTGAATGCCGCCGTGGAAGCCGCGCGTGCCGGCGAACAGGGCCGCGGCTTTGCGGTGGTGGCCTCGGAAGTGCGCACGCTGGCACAGCGCTCGGCCGGTGCGGCCAAGGAGATCAAGGGCCTGATCGACGATTCCGTGCACAAGGTTGCCGAAGGCTCGGCACTGGTGCGCAAGGCCGGTGCCACCATGGCCGACATCGTGGCCAGCGTGCAGCGCGTGACCGACATCATGGGCGAGATTTCGGCCGCTTCGCAGGAGCAGTCGGCCGGCATCGAGCAGGTCAACCAGACCATCACCCAGATGGACGAAACCACCCAGCAGAACGCTGCATTGGTGGAGGAAGCCACCGCGGCCGCCCGCTCGATGGAAGAGCAGGCCGGCCAACTGGCCGAAGCGGTGTCGGTGTTCAAGCTGGACGAACCGGCCGCCGTCGCCGCGCAGGCCCGCGTGCGTCCGGTCGCATCGCGTCCGGTTGGCGTCAAGACCGCCGCCAAGCCGGCCCCGCGCACTGCGGCAG
>NZ_JSZE01000068.1 GCF_000802365.1 Xanthomonas cannabis pv. cannabis | reverse complement strand
CTACAACTGGAAGGGCACCTGGGGCACGTTCGGCCTGTCGGCCATCGCACGCCAGTACCGCACCCGCAGCGCGCTGACCAACGACACCGAGTTCGGCGGCGCCATCGCCGGCGGCGGCCGCTGGATCATCAATTCCAGCAACGACCTGCGCTACCAGCTCAGCTACGGCGAAGGCCTGGGGCGCTATCTGGGCCTGGGCAACGGTTCGGACGTGGAGCTGGATGTGGAGGGCAACATCCACACCGTCAGCACCGTGGCCGGCTGGGTGGCGTGGCGCCACGACTACAGCGCCAAGCTACGCAGCACCATCATGTATTCGCGGGTGGATTACGACCACAGCCTGGCCAACACCGGCGGGCTTGCCAGCAAGTCGCAGCAGAGCCTGCGTGCCAACGTCTTCTATTCGCCGCTGCCCAAGGTGGATGTGGGTGCAGAGCTGATGTACGGCCGCCGCGAAGCCGAAAACGGCGACTCCGGCGACATCTCGCGTCTGCAGTTCACCACCAAGTACAGCTTCTAAGGTTCACCCCGCCGGCCGCCCGCCACGCATGTGGGCGGGCCGTGCCGCCCGCACTCCAGGAGACAGACCATGACCGTCTCGAATGACGCACTGATCGCCAAGATCGATGCCAATCCGAAGTACCACGCGCTCAAACGCCAACGCAACACGCTGGGCTGGACGCTGACCGTGCTGATGTTGCTGGCCTACTACGGCTACATCGGCCTGATTGCCTTCGACAAGGAATTCCTTGCCAAGCCCATCGGCGAGGGGGTGACCTCGATCGGCATTCCGATCGCGATCGGGGTGATGGTGTTCACCATCATCATCACCGCCATCTACGTGCGTCGCGCCAACAACACCTACGACCAGCTGACCGCGCAGATCCTGGAGGACGCCCGCAAATGAGCAAGACTTCGCGCCTTCTCCTGATCCTGGCCGGCCTGCTGCCGGCCGGTATCGCGCTGGCCGCCGGCGGTGACATCGGTCAGGCCGACAAGCAGCCCACCAACTGGGTGGCGATCGGCATGTTCGGCTTCTTCGTGCTGGGCACCTTGTGGATCACCAAATGGGCAGCGGCCAAGACCAAGTCGGCCGCCGACTTCTATACTGCCGGCGGCGGCATCACCGGCTTCCAGAACGGCCTGGCCATCGCCGGCGACTTCATGTCGGCGGCCTCGTTCCTGGGCATCACCGCCGCGGTGATGGCCAACGGCTACGACGGCCTGATCTATGCGATCGGCTTTCTGGTCGGCTGGCCCATCCTGACCTTCCTGATGGCCGAACGGCTGCGCAACCTCGGCAAGTACACCTTCGCCGACGTGGCCGGTTATCGCTTCGCGCCGACCGCGATCCGCAGCTTTGCCGCGTCGGGCACGCTGGTGGTGGTGCTGTTCTACCTGATCGCGCAGATGGTCGGCGCCGGTGCGCTGATCAAGCTGCTGTTCGGCCTGGACTACTGGGTCGCGGTGACCCTGGTCGGCGTGCTGATGATGGTCTACGTGCTGTTCGGCGGCATGACCGCCACCACCTGGGTGCAGATCATCAAGGCCGTGTTGCTGCTGACCGGCGTGACCTTCATGGCCGTGGCGATCATGTGGCACTTCAACTTCAGCTTCGAGGCGCTGTTTGCCGAGGGCGTGCGGGTGAAGACCGCGATTGCGGCCAACGGCGGTGCATCGCCGGAGGACGCGGCCAAGGCCGGCCTGTCGATCATGGGCCCGGGCGGCTTCGTGAAGGACCCGATCTCGGCGATCTCGTTCGGCATGGCGCTGATGTTCGGCACCGCCGGCCTGCCGCACATCCTGATGCGCTTCTTCACCGTTCCCGATGCCAAGCAGGCACGCAAGTCGGTGCTGTGGGCCACCACCTGGATTGGCTACTTCTACATCCTGATCTTCATCATCGGCTTCGGTGCGATCGCGCTGGTGCTGACCAACCCGCAGTTTGCGGACGTCACCACCGGCACCATCCACGGCGGCAAGGGTGCAGCCAACATGGCGGCGGTGCTGGTCGGCAATGCGGTCGGCGGTAACGTGTTCATGGGCTTCATCTCGGCGGTGGCCTTCGCCACCATCCTGGCGGTGGTCGCAGGGTTGACCCTGTCCGGCGCGTCGGCGGTGTCGCACGACCTGTACGCCACGGTGCTCAAGAAGGGCAATCCGGCGCCGGGCTCGGAGCTAAAGGTCTCGCGCGCCACCACCCTGGTGCTGGGCGTGATCGCGGTGCTGCTGGGCATCGTGTTCGAGAAGCAGAACGTGGCCTTCATGGTGTCGCTGGCCTTCGCCATCGCCGCCTCGGCCAACTTCCCGGTGCTGATCCTGTCGCTGCTGTGGAAGAACTGCACCACGCGCGGCGCGGTGACCGGTGGCTTCCTGGGGCTGGTGTCCTCGCTGGTGCTCACCGTACTGTCGCCGTCGGTGTGGGTGGACACGCTGGGCAACGCGGCCGGTTCGGCGCCCTTCCCGTACACCTCGCCGGCGCTGTTCTCGATGATCATCGGCTTCGTCGGCATCTGGCTGTTCTCGATCCTGGATCACAGCCCGCAGGCGGCCAATGAGCGCGCCGCGTTCAAGGCGCAGCAGATCCGCGCCGAAACCGGTCTGGGTGCCAGTGGTGCCTCGGGTCACTGAGTGCGGCGTTGTACAGGTGATCGCAGACGCCGGCCTTGTGCCGGCGTCTTGCGTTTTGGCGCTATCGCTGCGCGCCCGGTGCCGGCATGGCAGCCACGCCTTGCAGCGCGACGCGCAGGCGCGCGGCTGCGGCAGCCTCATTGCGGCAAGGGCACGTGCACAGTCTGGCAATGGAACCGCCCGGGGAGTGCGGCCGCGTGCAGCGGCGCCGGCTGACGTGGCGATGCATCGCCGGAAGTGCTGCGCCTCACCGGCTGTGTCGCTGCGCCGACCGTGCAGGCGTAGCGCCTGCGCCCGGCCCCGACCAGCTCGTGACGTCTTTCGGCCCGGCCCTGAGGCATGCGCGGGCGGCGCGGTACCATTGGCGGTTTGGACCACGGCCCCCTCCATGAAAATCGCCTCCTGGAACGTCAATTCGCTCAACGTGCGCCTGCCGCACCTGCAACAGTGGCTCGGCGCGTTTGCGCCGGACGTGGTGGGCGTCCAGGAAACCAAGCTGGAAGACCACAAGTTCCCGGATGCGGCGCTGGCTGCCCTGGGTTACCGCAGCGTGTTCTGCGGCCAGAAGACCTATAACGGCGTGGCGATCCTGTCGCGCTCGCCGGCGCTGGACGTGCAGATGGGTATTCCGGGCTTCGACGACGTGCAGCAACGCGTGATCGCCGCCACCGTGGACGGCGTGCGCATCGTCAACCTGTACGTGGTCAATGGCCAGGACGTGGGCACCGAGAAATATGCCTACAAGCTGCGCTGGCTGGATGCGGTGCACGACTGGATCGCGCAAGAGCTGCAGCGGTATCCGCAGCTGGTGGTGCTGGGCGACTTCAACATCGCCCCGGATGCGCGCGACGTACACGATGCGACGGTGTGGAACGAGCACCACATCCTCACCTCCACTGCCGAACGCGCCGCGTTGCAAAAACTGCTGGCGCTGGGCCTGCACGATGCATTCCGGTTGCATCACGATGAAGCCGAGCAGTTCAGTTGGTGGGATTACCGCCAGGCCGGGTTCCGCCGCAATCTCGGCCTGCGTATCGACCTGACCCTGGTGTCGGAAGCCTTGCGCGTGCGTGCCGTTGAATCGGGCATCGACCGCGAACCGCGCACCTGGGAGCGTCCCAGCGACCATGCGCCGGCCTGGGTGCGGCTGGCGGAGGCAGGCGCATGAGCGAGCGTCATCTGCGTCGCAGTACCCACAAGGTGGGCGATGTCACGCTGGGGCCGGTGCACCGCTTGAGTTGCCATTGCGGCGCAGTGCAGATCGATCTGGAGTTGCCGCACGGCCTGCTCGACCCGCGCCGTTGCGATTGCTCGATGTGTCGCCGACGTGGCGCCATCGTCGCCTCGGTCACCCTCGACGGCCTGCACGTGGTGCAAGGCCAGGACGCGCTACGGCTGTATCAGTTCAATACCCACGCCGCCGCGCATTACTTCTGCGGCGTGTGCGGCATCTACACCCATCATCGGCGCCGTTCCAATCCCAACGAATACGGCTACAACGTCGGTTGCCTGGAAGGCGTCAATCCGTATGCGCTGAACATCGCGGTGCCGGTGGAAGATGGCGTCAACCATCCTGCTGACCGCGCCGCCACCGGTCGCTGAAACGACGACGCCCGGGCGGGCCCGGGCGTCGTGGCAACCGATGCTGCGCCGATCAGCGCACGCGGCCGCGGGTAAACAGGTTGACGATGGCCAGCAGGATCACCGCGCCCACCAGCGACCAGACGAAGGTCCACAGGGTGATGGCTTGGTTGATGCCACCGCCGAACAGAAAACCGGCAATCAGCGCACCCACGATGCCGACGACCACATTGAGAATGATGCCCTGCTGCGCATCGCGACGCATGATGATGCTGGCCAGCCACCCCACGATGCCGCCGACGATCAACCAAATGATGATGCCCATGTTGCCGATCTCCTCATGTCTGTGCACCCGACGTGGTGCATGGGCGCCATTGGACGCATCGCGCCGTGAAGCAGCTGTCGAGCGCGGCCGCCGGGCTGGCGAAGCAGTTGGGTTGGTGGGCGGCGCGTGACAGCGTACGCAAGCTGGCAGCACGGCCCGGTGCAGCTCTGGCTACGGCCGCACCGGCCCGGCGAACGCGGCGAGCCGCAGGCGCGGCAGCTGCTGGGCCCGGCATTGGGCCTGGATCCGGCGCAGGTGCCATTGCAACGTGACGCACGGGGCCGCCCGACCCTGCAACCGGCCTTGCCGGACTGGGATACCGGCTGGAGCCACAGCGGCGATTACCTGCTGGTGGGGCTGGGGCAGGGCGTGCGGCTGGGCGTGGACCTGGAGCGGATCCGCCCGCGCCCGCGCCTGCTGGAGATCGCGCATCGCTTCTTCCACCCCGACGAACTGGCGCTGCTGGCCGCCTTGCCGGCGGACGCACAGCAGGCGCTGTTCTTTCGTCTGTGGTGCGCCAAGGAAGCCCTGCTCAAGGCGCATGGCCACGGCCTGTCGTTCGGCCTGCATCGGCTGGCCTACGCGCTGGCCGCCGATGGCGCCCTGCAGTTGCGGTGGTGCGACCCAGCGCTAGGCCAGGCCGCGCGCTGGCAGCTGCACGAATGGTGGGCCGCACCGCAGTGCCGCGCCGCGCTGGCGCTCTACCCTCACGCGGCCGCGTGAGGCCCCGCGCCATACGGCAGGATCGGCTGACGGAACTGTGCCACGCCATCCAGGTCGCGCAAGGTCACCGTCAGCACGCCGCTGGCGCCATCGATCTCCACCTCGCCGAAGAACTGGTACCCGGCCAACGGTGAGGTATTGGGTGCAGGCGGCGCCTTCTGGAACACCACCGTGGGGCCGAAGGTGGCATCCAGCGCGTTCGGTCCGAAGCTGCCGGCATTGAGCGGGCCGCCGACGAATTCCCAGAACGGCTCGAACTGCTGAAACGCGGCGCGGTCGGGGTGGTAGTAATGGGCTGCGCAGTAATGCACGTCGGCAGTGAGCCACACCGTGTTGCGGATGCGCGCACGGCTGATGAAGCGCAGCAGCGTGGCAATTTCCTGCTCACGGCCACGCGGCACGCCGTCATCGCCATTGGCGATCGCTTCCCAGCGCGGGCGCCCGGTCGCATCTTCGCCATCGGGCACCTGCAGGCCGATCGGCATGTCGGCGGCAATCACCTTCCACTGCGCGCGCGAGCCGGCCAATTCGCGCTGCAGCCACGCCAATTGCTCCGGCCCGAGAAAGGCGGCATCGGGGCCGGGTTGCGGTTGCAGGTTGTCGCTGTTGGCGCCGCGGTAGCTGCGCATGTCCAGCACGAACACGTCCAGCAACGGGCCGTAGGCGATCTTGCGGTAGATGCGCCCGTTGCCATCGGCGCGCACGCTGCGCAGCGGTGCGTATTCCAGGAAGGCCTGGCGCGCGCGTTGGGCCAGCACGTCGATCTCGCGCACCTGGTAGCGCGCATCCAGCTGCTTGCCGGGCGACCAGTTGTTGGTGGTTTCGTGGTCGTCCCATTGCCACAGTTGCGGCACCTCGGCATTGAAACGGCGCACATGCTCGTCCAGCAGGTTGTACCGGTAATTGCCGCGGAATTCGTCCAGCGTTTCGGCCACCTTGCTCTTGGCCGCAGTGGTGAGGTTGCGCCAGCGCTTGCCGTCTTCGACGGTGAGTTCGGCCGGAACCGGGCTGTCGGCGTAGATGGTGTCGCCGCTGTGCAGGAAGAAATCCGGGTTGCGTTCGCGCATGGCGCTGTAGATGCGCATGCCGCCGATGTCCGGATTGATGCCGAAGCCCTGGCCGACCGTGTCGCCGCTCCAGACAAAACGCACGTCGCGCCGTGTCCGCGGCGCGCTGCGCAGATGGCCATGTACCGGCGCGCTCAGTACCCCGCTGTCGGCGTCCTCGAAGCGCACCCGGTAGAAGATGTCCTGATCACGCGGCAGGCCGCTCAGGTCCACGCGCGCAGTGAAATCGTGGGCGGCCACCGCCATCGGTCCATCGACCCGGCGTGCCTGGCGCAGGCTGGGGCGCGTGTCCCATTCCACCCGCATCCGCGCCGGCCGATCTGCACGGCTCCATAGCATCGCGCGGTCTTCCAGCGCATCGCCGCTCTGCACTCCGTCGGTGATCAGTGGGCGCCCGGAAGGCGCGGCCAGGCTGCGCGCGGACCAGCCGGCAGTGGCTGGCAGCAACAGGCCGGCACCCAATCCTTGCAGGAGGCGGCGGCGGGCGCGATCGGAGGCGGGCATGGCGTTCTCCAAGCTCTGGCAGCGGTGTCCAGATATAGCGCCGCTGTCTTACCGGCACGTGTCCATTGCGGTGGGTCCAGCGCGTGTGTCCAGCGTTGCGAAGAGGCGTCGGCCGGGTCGGCCCGGACAACCCGGCAGCATCCTCGCCTGCACACGCGCGCCCGCACGACACCCCAGCTGCGATAATCGCGCCATGAACGATGCCGCACTCGCCCCCGATGTCTCCGCCGCGCTCGAGCGCGGCCTGCAGGCCCAATCCCTGGATGCGGCCTTCGCCGCGCCGCTGCTGCGTTACCTGGCCCTGCTGGTGCGCTGGAACAAGACCTACAACCTCACCGCCGTGCGCGACCCACGCGAGATGGTCACCCGCCACCTGCTCGATTCCCTGGCCATGCAGCCCTACATCGCCAGCGGCACCCTTGCCGACCTGGGTACCGGCCCCGGCCTGCCCGGCATCCCGCTGGCCATCACCCGCCCGCAACTGCAGGTGACTCTGGTGGAAAGCAACGGCAAGAAGGCCCGCTTCATGCGCGAGACCCTGCGTCACCTGGAGCTGCGCAATGCGCGGGTGGCCGAATCGCGCGCCGAAGCGCTGGACGAGCCGGCCGCCTACGACCACCTCACCGCGCGCGCGCTGGACACGCTGGCCGGCATCATCAATGTCGGCGGCCACCTGTTGCGCCGGGGCGGCAGCCTGCTGGCAATGAAGGGCGTCTATCCGCACGAGGAAATCGCCGCATTGCCTGCCGGCTGGACCATGAGCGAGGTGCATCCGCTGCAGGTGCCCGGCCTGGAGGGCGAGCGGCATCTGGTGGTGGTGCGCAAGGCCTGAGCCGAGGCGACGCCGATCGGCCTCAAGCGGCCCTCACCCCAGCCCTCTCCCGCAGGCGGGAGAGGGGGCAAGACCGACCTCGCCAGTAACGTCAGTTGCTCCGCCCGGTAGAAAGACGGCAGTGCTCCGCCCCGGCGGAAAGACAACCAAACAACCCTCGACAACCACCAGGTCCCTTCCCCCGCCTGCGGGGGAAGGTGCCCGCAGGGCGGATGGGGGCAGTGCATGACACTCCGGCCAATCAGCTCAACAGCCCCACACGCTCTCCAAGGCAGGCGAGGGAGCTCAACAGCCACCACAGCGCGTCTGCCCGCATTGGGACTTCCGGCCCATGGCAGCGCGGGCGTGGGCTGCCATGATCGGGCGTTCGCTCCAGATCAGGCTTTCCGCACGTGACCTCTCCGCTCGCCGTCGCACTCTCGCTCGCCCTGCTGGGCACCTCGTTCGTCGCTTCCGCGCAGGCCGCCACGCCGCCCGCGCCGGCCACGCTCACCGCCGAAGCGCCCGCCGATGCACGCTTCCGCGCGATCTACGAAAAAGAGTGGGCTTGGCGGCAGGCCGAAACCGGGCAGGCCGACGAAGACAGCGACACCACCGGCGACAACACGCATCTGCCGGATGTCAGCGCGGCCGCCCAGCAGGCGCGCCTGGCGGTGTGGGACGGCGTGCTCAAGCAGCTCGACGGTATCGACCCGAAGCAGCTCTCGCCGGCCAACCAGATCAACTTCGCCATCTACCGCCCACAGGTGGAAAACCTGGCCGCCGACGTGCGCCTGCGCCTGTACGAAATGCCGTTCAACTCCGATAGCTCGTTCTGGTCGAACTTGGGCTTCATGGCGCAGCGGCCGATGAAGACCGCTGCCGAATACCGCGCCTACATCGCGCGCCTGAACGATGTGCCGCGCTATTTCGACCAACAGATGGTCAACATGCGCGCCGGCCTGGCGCGCGGGTTCAGCGTGCCGCGCGCGGTGCTCGATGGGCGCGATGTCTCCATCGCCACCATCGCCGAGGTCAAGGACCCCACCGAATCGACCTTCTACGCGCCGTTCAAGCAGCTGCCTTCGCAGATCCCCGCCGCCGAACAGGCGCAACTACGCGAACAGGCCAAGGCCGCGCTGAGCACGGCCGTCCTTCCGGCGTACAGCAAGTTGCTGGCCTTCTTCCGCAACGACTACATGCCCAAGGCGCGCACGACGCTGGCGGCCGAAGCATTGCCCGACGGCGAGGCCTTCTATCGCCAGCAGATCCGCGAATACACCACGCTGGAGCTGAGCCCTGAGCAGATCCACCGGATCGGCCTGGACGAAGTGGCGCGCATCCAGTCGCAGATGAATGCCATCATCAAGCAGGTGGGTTTCAAGGGCAGCTTCGCGCAGTTCCTCACCTTCCTGCGCACCGACCCGCAGTTCTACGCCAAGACCCCGCAGGAGTTGCTCGATCGCGCGGCGTGGATCTCCAAGCGCGTGGACGGGCAGGTGGGCAAGTTCATCGGCACCCTGCCGCGCGGGCGCTTCACCATCAAGCCGGTACCCGACGATATCGCCCCGTTCTGGACCGCCGGCCGCGGTGGCGCCACGACGTATTGGGTCAACACCTACAACCTGCCATCGCGGCCGCTGTACAACCTGCCGGCGTTGACCTTGCACGAGTCCTCGCCCGGGCATTCGCTGCAGGGCTCGCTGGCGCTGGAGCAGGGCGAGCAGCCCGCGTTCCGCCGCGAAAACTATATCTCCGCCTATGGCGAAGGCTGGGCGCTGTACACCGAAAAGCTCGGCCAGGAGATGGGTATCTACGAGACGCCTTATGAAGAATTCGGTCGGCTCACCTACGAAATGTGGCGTGCCTGCCGGCTGGTCATCGACACCGGCGTGCACCACGACGGCTGGAGCCGCGCGCAAGCGCTGGCCTACCTGCGCGACCGCACCGCACTCAGCGAGCACGAAGTCACCACCGAGGTGGACCGCTACATCTCATGGCCGGGCCAGGCGCTGAGCTACAAGCTGGGCGAGATCAGCATCGTCAAGCTGCGCGCCGAGGCCGAACAGCAACTGGGCGAGCGCTTCGACATCAAGGCGTTCCACGACGTGGTGCTGAAGCAGGGTTCGGTCACCCTGCCAGTGCTGGAGCAGCAGGTGCGCGCCTTCATCGCCGAGAGCAAGGCACGCCCGATCAAGTCCAAGCCAGCCGCTGCCAACGCACCGTGATGTGCTGGTAACGGCGTCTGAGGGCATCGAGTTGGGATGCCGCGAGCGGTGAGGGCACCGCCCACTCGACCGAGGCTGCGAGTTTGCTGCAGGGCCCTTGCCCGCCCACCATCGCGGGACACGCTGCAAGTACGTCCATGTAGCTCCGTGGCGGCATCCATGCCGCCAAGGGTCCCGCGACGGTGGGCGCGCAAGGACCAGTCGAGTTGGTCGGTGTGCAGAGTTTTCAACAAGCGATCAGCAAACTTGCGACGCTGTTTCTTCGCTCTTCAACAAGCCACCAGCCAATTGTCTGGTGCGGTGCCCTTACCGATTGCGGGACCGTTGGCGGCATGGATGCCGCCACCGAGCCCCCATGGACGGGTTGACGGCGTGTCCCGCGAGCGGTGAGGGCACCGCGCCCTCGACCCACCACGCTTTAAGAGTATCCGAGCAGACAGAGCATCCGAGCAGAAAGAGCATCCGAGCAGAAAGAGCCACGCCACACCCGCATGCAATTGTGTAACCACCCTGGGCTCTATACGCTGCGCCCATGCTGCTGCGTCGCGCCCGCCTGTTGCACCCCTTGCTGCGCCTGATGGCGCTGGCAGTGCTGGCGCTGGGCGTGCTGGTGGCGCCGGTGGCCTGCGCATTGGGCGATGTGCATGCATTGGCGCACGACCAGATGCATCTGGAAGACACCGCGCCGCATGGCCATGACGGCGCCGACGAAGGCGATGCCGGCGAGCGCGATGGGGCCGGCCTGATGCACGCCCTGATGCATAGCGGCTACTGCCACGGCCAGAATCCGGCTGTCTTGCCGGCGCTGGCCTGGCTGCCGTTGTCCACGCACGCGCACGCCCGGCCCGTGGCCGTGTTTGCGCACTACCGCTCGCACCTGAGCGAGACCGGATTGCGTCCCCCGATCGCGGCCTGATGCCTCGCCGGCAGCTGCCGGCCTGTCCATCGATCCCGATTCCGGAGACACCCTCATGTGGTTGCGACTGACGGCGATTGCCGTCTTCGCGGTCGTGCCGTGCGCCATGGCGCAGGACGTATCGCCCAAACCCGTGCTGACCCTGGACGACGCCATCGCGCGCGTCGCCCTGCAGCACCCCGACCTGCGCCTGGCCGATGGCCAGCGTGCCGTCCTCACCGCCGAAGCCGAACGCGACGCGCTGCGTCCGCCGTTGCGCATCGGTGCCGAACTGGAAAACGTGTTCGGCAGCGGCCCGACCCGCGCGCTGGACCAGGCCGAACTCACCGTCACCCTGGCCGGCGTGCTGGAACGCGGCGGCAAACTGGATGCGCGGCGCACGCTGGCCCAGGCCCGTATCGATGTGCTGGCACCGCAACGGGCGATCGCGCGGCTGGACGTGCTGGCCGAGGTGGCGCGGCGTTACCTGGCCATCACCGCCGCCCGCCAGCGCCGCACCGTCGCGCTGGAGACCCTGGCGCAACGCCAGCGCACCGTGGCCGCCGCGCGTCAGCGGCTGCAGGCCGGCGCCTCGCCGGAGTCGGTGGTGTTGACCGCGCAGGCCTTGCAGGCACGTGCGGAGCTCGATCGCGACCGCGCGCAACTGGAAGAGGCGGCCGCACGCCGCCAGCTGGCGGTGCTGTGGGGGCAGCGTGCGCCGGACTTCGGCGATGTCACTGGCGACCCATTGCAGCTGCCGGCGATTCCCGAGTTCGAGGTGCTGGTGCAGCTGCTCGATGCCACGCCCGAACTGGCGCGCTTGAACGGCGAGCAGCGCGTGCGCGAGGCGCGGGTGCGGCTGGCACGCAGCCAGGCGCGCCCGGACCTGGACTGGCAGGTGGGCGTGCGCCGGCTCGAAGCCAACGACGCCACCGCGTTGCTGGGCAGCGTCTCGCTGGCGCTGGGCAGCGCCGCGCGCGCGCAACCGGACATCCGCGCCGCCGAAGCGGAGCTGTCGTTGCTGGACATCGAACGCCAATCGCAGGCATTGCTGCTGTACGCCACGCTGGCCGACGCGCATGGCCGTTACCGCGCCGCGCAGCTGGAAGTGGCGCGCATGCGTAGCGATGTGCTGCCCGCACTTGCGCGCGCCGATGCCGCGGCCGAGCGCGCGTACCGTGCCGGCGCCACCAGTTATCTGGACTGGGCGCAGCTGCAGGCACAGCGCAGCGATGCACGCCAGCAGCAGCTGGCGGCGGCGCTGGACGCGCAGACCGCGTTGATCGAGATCCAGCGCCTGACCGGGCAGCCATTCGTGCTCGACAGTGCCGCGCAAGTGGGGCCATGAACGCTGACGCCTCCCATCTTTTCGCGCGGACTGCGTACGCACGGTTGCATCTGCTGCAACTGCAACTGCAGTCGCAACTGCATCATCCAGCGGCCGCGAAGCACCGCCCATGCCTGGCGCGCGTCAAGCGCAAGCCAGCTCCATTCGTTCGCCCGATGCACTGCATCGGCGCCAACCAGGACCCATTCCGATGACACGCTTTTCGATGGCGCCGCTTCTGTTGGCGCTGCTGCTGAGCGGCTGCGGCCGCAGTAGCGAAGAGTCGCACGACGACCACGCAGGGCATGCTGCCGAAGGCGAGGCCGGCGCACATGGCGAAGACGCACAAAAAGGCGCACACGGTGGGCGCCTGCTCAGCCAGGACGGCGACAGCGTGGAGCTGGCGATCGCCGAAGACGGTACACCGCCCACCTACCAGGCCTGGCTCTACCGCGACGGCAAACCGTTGCCGGCCACGGCCGGTGGCGTGGAAGTGCATCTGAAGCGGCTCGGCGGCGTCGATGAAGTGCATCGGTTGCGGCCACGCGACGACGGCAGCCTGCTGGCCGACAGCACCGTGGGCGAACCGCATTCGTTCGATGTGGACGTGCGCGCCACCGTGCAGGGCAAGACGCATCGCTGGCGCTATGCCAGCTACGAAGGCCGCACCACCATCGCTGCCAAAATCGCCCAGGACGCCGGTATCCGCGTGGCGCCGGTGGGCGCCGGCAGCATCGCCGATCAACACGAGGTGCAGGGCCTGCTCACGCCCGCAGAAGGCGCGCAGGCGCAGGCCACCGCGCGTTTCCCCGGCCCGGTGCGCAGCCTGCGCGCCAATGTCGGCGATCAGGTACGCGCCGGCCAGGTGCTGGCTACGGTGGAGAGCAATCTGAGCCTGACCACCTATTCGGTGAGCGCACCGATCGGTGGCACCGTGCTCGCCCGCAATGCCAGCCTGGGCAGCAACGCGGGCGAAGGCCAGACGTTGTTCGAAATCGCCGACCTGTCCACCTTGTGGGTGGATCTGCACATCTTCGGCGCCGACGCCGGTCACATCACCGCCGGTGCGCCGGTGACGGTCACGCGCATCAGCGATGGCGTGGTGGCGCAGACCACGCTGGAGCGTGTGTTGCCAGGCACCGCCACGGCCAGCCAGAGCACGGTGGCGCGCGCGGTGCTGCGCAATACCGACGGATTGTGGCGGCCGGGATCTGCGGTGAAGGCGCGAGTCACGGTGGCGCAGCAACCGGCGGCGATGGTGGTGCCGACGGGTGCCTTGCAGCGGTTCCGCGATTGGGATGTGGTGTTTGTGCGGGTGGGCGATGTGTACGAAGCGCGGCCGGTGAAGCTGGGCGCGCGCGATGCGCAGCAGGTGGAAGTGGTGTCCGGCGTAGCGCCGGGCGACACGGTGGTGGTGGAGCAGAGCTATCTGGTGAAGGCCGACATCGAAAAGTCGGGGGCCTCGCATGATCACTGAACGCTGCGTTTCCGGTTTGCTGCTTCCTCGGCCGCACGCAGGTGTGTGCGAACAGCGCTTCCGTGCCTCAGCGACACGTCTTTTCGGTCATCGACGCGGTTGCGGCGCAGGCACGCACGCACTGATCGGTGTGGCTGGGCACGCAGTTGCGCCGAGTGTGCGCGGAGGTGCGCGTCATGCTCACTAACATCATCCGGTTCGCGATCGCGCAGCGCTGGTTGATGCTGACCTTGACGGGCGTGTTGATTGCGATCGGCGCGTGGAGTTTTTCGCGCTTGCCGATCGATGCAACGCCCGACATCACCAACGTGCAGGTGCAGGTCAACACCGCGGCGCCGGGTTATTCGCCGCTGGAATCCGAGCAGCGGGTGACGTTTCCGTTGGAGACCGTGCTGGCGGGATTGCCGGGACTGGAGTCAACGCGCTCGTTGTCGCGCTATGGGTTGTCGCAGGTGACGGCGGTGTTTGCCGATGGCACCGACTTGTATTTCGCGCGGCAGCAGGTGGCCGAGCGCTTGCAGCAGGTCAAGTCGCAACTGCCGGCCGAGCTGGAGCCGCAACTGGGGCCGATCGCCACCGGGCTGGGCGAGATCTTCATGTATACGGTCGAAGCCAACCCGAATGCGCGCAAGCCCGATGGCAGTGCGTGGACAGCGACCGATCTGCGCACCCTGCAGGATTGGGTGGTGCGCCCGCAGCTGCGCAATGTACCGGGCGTGACCGAGGTCAACACCATCGGCGGCTACGCGCGGCAGATCCATATCACGCCCGATCCGGCGCGCCTGGTGGCGTTGGGTTTTACCCTGGACGACGTCGCACAGGCGGTCGAGGCCAACAACCGCAATCTCGGTGCCGGCTATATCGAACGGAACGGTCAGCAGTTTCTGGTGCGCGTGCCGGGGCAGGTGGACGACATCGCGCAGATCGGCGCGATCGTGCTGGACCGACGCGAAGGCGTGCCGATCCGCGTGCGCGATGTGGCACAGGTGGGCGAAGGACGCGAGCTACGCACCGGCGCCGCCACCCAGGACGGCAACGAAGTAGTGCTGGGCACGGTGTTCATGCTGGTCGGCGCCAACAGCCGCAGCGTGGCGCAAGCCGCCGCACAGCGCCTGGACGTGGCCAACGCCAGCCTGCCGGCCGGCGTGCAGGCGGTGCCGGTGTACGACCGCACCGCACTGGTGGACCGCACCATCGTCACCGTCGCCAAGAACCTGATCGAAGGCGCGTTGCTGGTGATCGTGGTGTTGTTCCTGTTGCTGGGCAATGTCCGCGCAGCCCTGATCACGGCCGCAGTGATTCCACTGGCGATGTTGTTCACGCTCACCGGCATGGTGCGCGGTGGCGTGTCCGGCAACCTGATGAGCCTGGGCGCGCTGGATTTCGGCTTGATCGTCGATGGCGCGGTGATCATCGTGGAGAACTGCCTGCGCCGTTTCGGCGACGCGCAATTGCGCCTGGGGCGTGTGCTCGAGCGCGACGAGCGTTTCGAGCTCACCGCCGAGGCCACCGCCGAGGTGATCCGTCCCAGCCTGTTCGGCCTGGGCATCATCACCGCGGTGTATCTGCCGGTATTCGCGCTCACCGGCATCGAAGGCAAGATGTTCCACCCGATGGCGATCACCGTGGTGCTGGCACTGACCGGGGCGATGCTGCTGTCGTTGACCTTCGTGCCGGCAGCGATCGCGTTGCTGCTGGGCGGCAAGGTGGCCGAGCATGAAAACCGCGCAATGCGCTGGGCGCGCGGCGTCTATGCGCCCTTGCTGGATCGCGCGCTGCGGCACGGGCGCTGGGTGGGCATCGCGGCGCTGGCAACGGTAGCGGCGTGCGCGGTGCTGGCCACGCGCCTGGGCAGCGAATTCATCCCGAACCTGGATGAAGGCGATGTCGCGCTGCATGCCTTGCGTATTCCCGGCACCAGCCTGGAACAGGCCATCACCATGCAATCCACCCTGGAAAAACGCATCAAGCAGTTTCCGGAAGTGGCGCACGTGTTCGGCAAGCTCGGTACCGCCGAAGTGGCGACCGACCCGATGCCGCCGTCGGTCGCCGATACGTTCTTGATCATGCATCCGCGCGATCGATGGCCGGACCCGCGCAAGCCCAAGGCGCAGTTGCTGGCCGAGATCGAGCAGGCGGTCAAGCAATTGCCCGGCAACAACTACGAGTTCACTCAGCCGATCCAGATGCGCATGAACGAGCTCATTTCCGGCGTGCGTGCAGATGTGGCGATCAAGGTCTATGGCGACGATCTGGAGACATTGGTCAGGCTCGGGCAACGCGTGCAGGAAGTGGCCAGCGCGGTGCCGGGCGCGGCCGATGTGAGCCTGGAGCAGGCCACCGGATTGCCGATGCTGGCGGTGGTGCCCGACCGCGCCGCGCTGGCCGGCTACGGGCTTAATCCCGGCGTGGTGCAGGACACCGTCGCGGCAGCCGTGGGCGGCCAGGCGGCCGGGCAGTTGTTCGAGGGCGACCGCCGCTTCGACATCGTGGTGCGCCTGCCCGAAGGCCTGCGGCAGGACCCCACCGCGTTGGCGGACCTGCCGATCCCGTTGCGCGGCGATGGCGAGCGCGCCGATGCCGACGAATCCAGCCGCGCCGCCGGCTGGCGCAGTGGCGAACCGACCACGGTGCCGCTGCGCGAGGTGGCCAGGATCGAGACCGTCCTCGGCCCCAACCAGATCAATCGCGAAGACGGCAAACGCCGCATCGTGATCACCGCCAACGTGCGCGATCGCGACCTGGGCGGTTTTGTCGCCGAGGTGCAGCAGCGCGTGCGGGCGCAGGTCAAGCTGCCCACCGGCTACTGGATCGGCTACGGCGGCACCTTCGAGCAGCTGATCTCCGCCGGCCAGCGCCTGGCCTGGGTGGTGCCGGGCACCTTGCTGCTGATCTTCGCGCTGCTGTACTGGTCGTTCGGCTCGCTGCGCGATGCGCTGGTGGTGTTCAGCGGCGTGCCGCTGGCACTGACCGGCGGCGTGGTGGCATTGGCGCTGCGCGGGCTGGCGTTGTCGATTTCCGCCGGTGTCGGCTTTATCGCATTGTCGGGCGTGGCGGTGCTCAATGGCCTGGTGATGATCGCCTTCGTGCGCAGCCTGCGTGCCGAAGGCATGTCGCTGGAGCAGGCCCTGCGCGAAGGCGCGCTGTCGCGTTTGCGCCCGGTGTTGATGACCGCCCTGGTGGCCGCGCTGGGCTTCGTGCCGATGGCCTTCAACGTGGGCGCCGGCGCTGAAGTGCAGCGCCCGCTGGCCACGGTGGTGATCGGCGGCATCGTCTCGTCCACCCTGCTGACGTTGCTGGTGTTGCCGGTGCTGTATCGCTGGCTGCATCAGGACAAGGCCGGGCGTGCGGTGCAAGCGGATGTCGCTGTTCCGCAGCGGGGCGGGGCGTGAGCGTGCCCTGCTCGCGCCGGGGCACATCGGCGGCGCAGGGTGTGACCGGGCGGCGATGAGCGCGGCCGGGCGCGTGCCAATGCTGGTTCGGGGCCTGTCCCGGGAGTGCCACGGCGTTTCTTCTGCGGCCCGGGCGCGCGCAAGCAGCCGGTACATTGCTCGTTGCGTCTGCAGGAGAGGGCTGGCGACGACGACGACAAGCGATGCGGCAGGCAGGCCGCATCGCAGGCCGCATCGCAGGCCGCGTGCGCAAGGTGCCGCCGCACGCCACCGGCGCCGGGCCTAAGTGCTTGCAGCACAAGGGATTGCCGTGCATAATGCGCGGCTCGCTGTGCCCGGATCGTTCCGGACGGCGGCACCCAGCGCGATGTGGTGCCGGCCTCTTCCCAGCGTTAAGTGATTGATTCCCAACGTTGCGTGGCAGCCAAGCGGCTGTCGGGGCCGCCGTTTTCCTGGCTAAGGAAGACACCAAACTTTATCGAGGTGCGTAATGTCCCGCGTATGCCAAGTGTCCGGCAAGCGTGTGCAGACGGGTAACAACGTCTCCCACGCAAACAACAGAACCCGTCGTCGCTTCCTGCCCAACCTGCACGAGCGCCGTTTCTGGGTCGCCAGCGAAAACCGCTGGGTGAAGCTCCGTGTTTCCGCGCATGCATTGCGCACCATCGACAAGAACGGGATTGATGCCGTTCTGAAAGAGCTGCGTGCGCGCGGCGAAAAGGTCTGAGGAGTAAGCAGTCATGGCAAAAGGCAAGCGTGACAAGATTCGTATGATTTCCTCGGCCGCTACCGGCCACTTCTACACCACGGACAAGAACAAGAAAAACACTCCGGGGAAGATGGAAATGATGAAGTACGACCCCGTCGTGCGTAAGCACGTCATGTACAAGGAAGGCAAGATCAAGTAATCCACCGATTACACGATCTGCATCCAAGCAAACACCCGCCGAAAGGCGGGTGTTTGCGTTTGGGGGAATCGCTCGCGGCGTTCTTGATGGATACGTCGATTATTTTTCGATTGCACCTAGCCGGCGTTAGGGGGCGTTCCTCTCTCCCTCGGGTGCGCATCCAGCCGGATACACTCGCCGCGCATTGCTCTCGAACACCTCGCGCTTAACCAGCCAAGGCCAAGGTCAAAATCGGTAGCGGTGCGTGACCAAGCCGCTCCCCTCGGGGCGAGAAGGCACCGCTTGCGCGCCATGGCGCGCGTACCTTGGAGCGCCCGCGCTGCCAGCGCGGGCAGGGCGCGGAGCGGGGATTGGGCTGAGGTTCGGGCGAAGCCACTGGGGAACGGATGACACGAGGCTTCGCACGTACCCTCATCCGGCCCTTCGGGCCACCCTCTCCCGCAGGGAGAAGGGAGCAATACGGCACGTGCGCCGTGCAACGCCGCAGTCAAAACCCACGCGCACGCAATTGCGCATCCAGCCGTGGATACACCCGCCGCGCATTGCCTTCGAACACCTTGTGCTTGTCGGCTGCGGAAATTGCCAATGCATCGATGTAGCGTTTGGTGTCGTCGAAATAGTGGCCGGTCTGCGGGTCGATGCCGCGCACCGCGCCGACCATTTCCGAGCCGAACAGGATGTTGTCGATATCGATGACCTCGAACAGCAGGTCGATGCCGGGCTGGTGATAAACACACGTGTCGAAGAACACATTGCGCATCACATGCGTGGACAGCGGTGGCTTGCCGAGCATGTCGGCCAGTCCGCGGAAGCGTCCCCAGTGATAGGGCACCGCGCCACCGCCATGCGGGATGATGAAGCGCAAATCCGGGAAGTCGGTGAACAGGTCGCCTTGCAGAAACTGCATGAAGGCCGTGGTGTCGGCGTTGAGATAGTGCGCGCCGGTGGCGTGGAAATTGGCGTTGCAGCTGCCCGACACGTGCACCATTGCCGGCACGTCGAGCTCGACCATTTTTTCGAAGAATGGGTACCAGGCGCGGTCGGTCAGGGGCAGCCCGGTCCAGTGGCCGCCGGAAGGATCGGGATTGAGGTTGCAGCCGACAAACCCGAGCTCGGTGACACAGCGTTCCAGCTCGGCGATCGAGTGGGCGATCGACACTCCCGGCGACTGCGGCAACTGACACACGCCGATGAAGGTGTGGGGATACAGCTGCACCACGCGGGCAATGAGGTCGTTGCAGTGGCGTGTCCACACCTGGCTCACCGCCTCGTCGCCGATGTGATGCGCCATGGTGCTGGCACGCGGCGAAAAGATGGTCATGTCCGCGCCGCGTTCGCGGAGCAGGCGCAACTGATGTTGCTCGATGCTCTCGCGCAGCGCGTCGTCGGAGATGGCCGGGTACACCGGCGCGGGCGCGCTGGCGTCGGTGTAGTGCGCAATCTGCGCCTTGCGAAACGCATCGTGCGCAGCGGGCGCGGTGGTGTAGTGGCCGTGGCAGTCGATGATCATGGCAATGCTCGTCGCGATGCGGAGAGAGGTAGTGGCACGCAGTCAACTGCCGGCGCGCAGGGCAGGTCGGTGAGGTTCACGCAAACAATTCACCATCGAACAGTTTGCGCGCAGTCCTGATCACCGCCGCGCGCACCACCGCGCCCTGTGCGTCGCACTCGATGAGGCAGTTGCTCATGCCACTAGGATGCTCCACCCCCACCTGCTGGCTGTCGCCGCCGGGCAGCTGCGCCAGCGCATGCGCAGGCGTGTCCGGCAGCAGGCAGGCGGTGGCGACGCTGACCGCGCCGAGCACGCCAATGGAGGCGTGGCAGCGGTGCGGAATGAACGAGCGCACGCAGATCGCGCCGCCGTCGCGCGGCGCTGCCACCAGCATCATCTTCGGCACCGTCGCAGCGCCGACATCGCCCAGCCGCATCAACGGGCCAGCCTGCAGGCGAATGGATTCCAACCGTGCCTTGAGCGACGCGTCGGCATCCAGGGTGGCGCGGTCTTCGTAGCCGCTGATGCCCACATCGCTGGCGCGCAACACCACGCAGGGCATGCCATTGTCGATCAGGGTGACCTCCACGCCGTCGATCGTGTCCAGCGCTCGCCCGCTGGGCAGCAGGGCGCCGCAGGAGGAGCCGGCGATGTCGGCAAATGCCAGTGCAATCGGCGCGGCGGTGCCGGGAACGCCATCAATGCGCGCATCGCCCGCATAGCTGACCCGGCCGCCGGGCGTCTGTACGGTGGCCGTGGCCAGGGTGCCGGTGTTGCGCATGAAGATGCGCACCTCGGTTTCGCCATCGCGCGCCGGCAGCAGGCCGCGTTCCAGCGCGAATGGCGCGACACCGGCCAGCATGTTGCCGCAGTTCTGTGCGTCGCTGATCTGTGCCTGGTCCACGGCCACCTGCAGGAACAGATAGTCCACGTCGGCATCGGCGCGGGCCGAACGCGACACCACGGCGACCTTGGACGTCAGCGGGTCGGCGCCGCCCATGCCGTCGATCTGGCGCAGGTCCGGCGAGCCGTAGGCGCGCAGCAGGAAGGCATCGCGCGCGGCGCTGTCGGCAGGCAGGTCATCGGCGAGAAAGAAGCCACCCTTGGAGGTGCCGCCGCGCATCCACATCGCGCGCACCCGCTCAGACATAGCGCAACCCCTTGGCCGCCAGGCGCTCGCGCATGGCGTAGATGTCCAGCCCCAGCTCGCCGCGCGCCAGGCGCTCGCGCTTGAGCAGTTCGCGCGCTTCGCGGGCCTGCGCTTCGGCCAGCACCTCGGCGGCGCGTTCGCGCGGCACCACGCACACGCCGTCATCGTCGGCCACCACCACATCGCCCGGCTGCACCAAGGCCCCGGCGCACACCAGGGGCACGTTGACCGATCCCAGCGTCTCCTTGATGGTGCCCTGCGCGCAGATGGCGCGGCTCCAGGCCGGGAACTGCATGGCGGTGAGGTCGCGCACGTCACGCACGCCGGCATCGATGATCAGCCCGCGGCAGCCACGCGCCTGGGCCGAGGTCGCCAGCAGATCGCCGAAATAGCCGTCGCAGCAGTCACTGGTGGGCGCCACCACCAGCACATCGCCTGACTGCAGCTGTTCGATGGCCACATGCATCATCCAGTTGTCGCCGGGCGGCACCGACACGGTGACCGCAGTGCCGGCGATGCGGCAGCCGCCGTAGATCGGGCGCAGCCGGTGATGCAGCAGGCCGGTGCGGCCTTGCGCCTCATGCACGGTGGCCACGCCGGCCTGCGCCAGCCCGTCCACGACGGCGATCGGGGTGCGCGCGATCTGGGTGACGACCTGGCTCATCCATCCATCCTCGTTAGTGCTGTGCCGAGTCTGAGTGGCGAGAGCGAGACAGCTCAAGATTCATTTGAGGTATGCGTATTGGTTTTGCTTATAGTTAGAGCATGCCGCCGCTGCCCGAGCCGAACCTTCGCCATCTCCACGCCCTGGTCGTGGTGCATCGGCTGGGCAGCATCAGCGCGGCCGCCCCGCAGGTGAACCTGTCCCAGCCCGCCCTGACCCAGGCGGTGGCACGGCTGGAGCAGCAGCTGGGGGTGCGGTTGTTCGACCGCCAGCCTGGCGGGATGGTGGCCACCGAGGCCACCCAGCTGGTGGTGCCGCGGGTCGAGCGTGCGCTGGCGCATCTTGGCCGCGGCATCCGGGTGGCGCGGCGTGCGCTGCGCTTGCCCGCCCGCCCGGGGCTGGAGCGGCGCGTGTCGCTGGGGCAGTTGCAGGCGTTGGTCGCGGTGGATGTGGCGGGCAGTTACTCGCTGGCGGCCGTGCAGGTGGGGGTGTCGCAACCGGCGGTGTATCGGGCGGTGCAGTCGCTGGCCGATGTGATCGAGGTGCCGCTGACCATGCGCCGCGGCAAGGCGATGCAGCCCACGCCGGTGGCCGAGCGGCTGCTGCGGCAGGTGCGGCTGGCGCTGGCCGAGGTACGCGCCGCGCTCGACGAGGTGGCGGCGCTGTGCTCGCAGCATGCCGGCCGGGTGGTGGTGGGGGTGATGCCGCTGGCACGGGCGATTCTGTTGCCGCAGGCGCTGGCGCGGTTTGCGCGCGCGCACCCGGCCGCGCGCATCAGCGTGGTCGAAGGGCCGTATGCAGAATTGCTGGCACATCTGCGCGATGGCGGGCTGGATCTGCTGATCGGCGCGCTGCGCGAGCGGCTACCGGTCCGTGACGTGCTGCAGGAGCCGCTGTTCGACGACGAGCCGGTGATCGTGGCGCGCAGCGGGCACCCGCTGGCCGGGCAGTCGTATGCGTTTGCGCAGCTGCTCGACTACCCCTGGGTGATCGCCGCCGCCGGCACGCCGGTGCGCCAGCGTTGGGAGCGCATGTTCCGCGACCGCCAGCTGGAACCGCCGGCGCTGCGTATCGAGTGCGGCGCGGAGCTGACCGTGCGCGGGCTGTTGCTGGAAGACGACTGGCTGACCCTGATGTCGCGCGACCAGTTCCTGTTCGAGCGCCGCGCCGGCCTGCTGGCCGAGATCGGCCGCGCCGGGCCGCAGCTGCGCCGGCAGATCGGCATCACCACGCGCAGCGACTGGCACCCCACCCGCGCGCAGACCGCCTTCGTGCAGACGCTGCGGCAGGTCTGCGCCGAGCGCGTGCGGCCGGCAGGCTCGGAAGCGGGGCCCTTTCGCCATTGCGGACAGGCCGGTAGCAGCACGCCGTTGCGTTCACGTCCGGCCCGGTCAGAATCGGCTTCCTCATGAGAACGGAGCGCTGATGCTGCCCGACTGGTTGCAAGGGACCTGGCTGCTGGCGCTGGACTGGGTGATCCGGCTGGCCGCCCTGCTGTGGATTCCCGCCCGCACCACGCCGGGCGCGGCGCGCAGCTGGTTGCTGTTGATCGGTTTCGTGCCGGTAGTCGGCCTGCCGCTGTACCTGCTGTTCGGCCACCCATGGCTGTCGCGCCTGCGCGTGGAACGGCAGGCCACCGCCTCGCAGGTGATCCGCGAACAGCAACTGCCATTGCACGCATTGCGCTGGACACCGCAGGCGGACACCAGCAGTGCCGAGGTGGTGCCGCTGATCGAACGCCAGGGCGATTTCATGCCGACCCTGGGCAACGCGGTGGAGTTGCTGGACGACTACGCGCAGTCTCTGCAGGCGCTGATCGACGCGATCGATGCAGCAGAAAAGCGCGTGCATCTGCTGTATTACCTCATGTTCGACGATGCCGTGGGCGAGGCGGTGGTAGCCGCGCTGGAGCGCGCCAGTGCGCGCGGCGTGCGCTGTCGCGTGCTGCTCGATGCGGTGGGCGCCAAGCGCGGCCTGCGCCGCTATCGCAAGCGTCTGCTGGCTGGCGGCATCGAAGTGCTGGCGGTGCTGCCCGGTGGGCTACGCTGGCGCCGCAGCGGGCGCATGGATCTGCGCAACCACCGCAAGATCGCGGTGATCGACAATCAGGTGGGTTTTGTGGGCTCGCAGAATCTGGCCGATGCCGGCTTCGTCCACGGCGTGCCCAATCGCGAACTGGTGGCGCGCGTGCGCGGGCCGGTGGTCAACCATCTGGAAGCGGTGTTCGCCAGCGACTGGTTCACCGAAACCGGGCAGCGCCTGGATGTGTGGCCGGATGCGCCGGTGTGCCAGGCCAACATCGCCACCCAGCTGCTGCCCAGCGGGCCGGCGTATCCGTTCGAGAACGCGCGCGATGCCATCAACGCGGTGATCCACCTGGCACGGCGCAAGGTCGTGCTGGTGACGCCGTATTTCGTGCCGGACGAAGCCTTGCTGAGTGCCCTGCGCATCGCCGCGGTATCGGGCGTGGACGTGCAACTGATCCTGTCGCAAAGCAACAACCAGCGTCTGGCGGCCTGGGCGCAGGAAGCCTACTTCGACGAGCTGCTGCGTTGCGGGGTGAAGATTGCGCTGTATCGCCCGCACTTTCTGCATGCCAAGCACCTGAGCATGGACGACGACATCGCGTTGGTCGGTTCGATCAACCTGGACATCCGCTCGTTTGCGCTCAACGCCGAGATCGGCATGCTCTGCTACGACCGCATCGTGGTGCAGCGGCTGCGCGAGATCGAACAGGACTATCTGGCCCATGCGCGCCAGCTGGAGCTGGAGCAGTGGCGCCGTCGCCCGGCTTGGCGCCGCAGCCGCGAAGGCATTGCGCGGCTGGCCGATGCGTTGATGTGAGGCGGGCGCGGGCGCTGCGGGCTATGCGCGACGGGGGCGATCGGCGGCGGGCCGTGGTCTTCCTGCATCTGCGGGCAGTAGCGGCGCGTGCCGGGTCTGGAGCGTGGCCAGGCGCGTACCCGGCGGATGCGTCAGGCAGCAGGCGTGGCTGCTGCGGCCGGGCGTAGGTCGGGCCGGGTCGCGCAGCGGTCATCGGCGCGACGCAGGCATCGCCTACAATTGCCGGATGACTGAACTGCACAATCCCGGCGATGCGGTGATCGCCATCGTCGGTGGTGGCGCATCCGGTGTGCTGGTGGCAGTGCAGCTGTTGCAGCAGGCGACCACACCGATGCAGATCGTGTTGATCGAGCCGCATGCGGTGCTGGGCGAAGGCGTGGCGTATTCCACCACGCGCCCCGAGCACCTGTTGAACGTGCCGGCCGGCCGCATGAGTGCGCTGGCCGACGTGCCGCAGGATTTCGTCGACTACCTGCGCGCGCAGGGACGTTGCGCGGCGCTGGACGCTGCGCAGCTGCCGCAGCAATTTGTCGGGCGCAGGCATTACGCCCCGTATCTGCGCGACCGCCTGCAGGCAGCGCGTGCCGCCAGCCCAGCCACCCTGCGCGTGCACGCCGCGCGCGTGCAGACCCTGCAGCCCAGCGCCACCGGTGCGCTGTTGCAGCTGGACGACGGGCACACGGTACTGGCCGCTGCGGTGGTGCTGGCAGTGGGCAATGCGCTGCGTCCCTTGCCGTTGCGTGGCGCTACCGGCCTGTCGGCGGCGCAGCGGGTGGAAGCCTGGGACACCGGGGCGGTGGCTGCACTGCCGCAGGATGCGGCCGTGTGCATCGTCGGCTCCGGGCTGAGCATGGCCGACACGGTGGTGACGCTGGCCGCACAGGCGCATCGCGGCGCAGTGCACGTGGTGTCGCGGCATGGCCTGTTGCCGCTGCCGCAGGCGCATGGCGCGGCGGCCGACTTCGACCCGCAGCCGCTGCTGGCACTGCCGTTGCGCGCGCGGCTGCACCGGCTGCGGCAGCATGCGCGTGACGCACTGGCGCAGGGGCGGCCGTGGCAGAGCGTGATGGAGCGGATTCGTCCGTTGAGCCAGGCCTTGTGGCAGACGCTGTCGGTGGCCGATCAACGCCGTTTCCTGCGCCATGTGGTGCGCTACTGGGACGTGCATCGCCATCGCATCGCCGCGCCGGTGCATGCGCAGCTGCAGGCCATGCGCGCGCGCGGGCAATTGCAGCTGCATCGCGCGCGGCTGGATGTGGCCTTCGAAGTGGGTGCCTGCGTGCGCGTGAGTGCCGGCGCCGCCAGTGCCGGGCACGCATTGCAGCTGGATGTGCAAACGCTGGTCAATGCCACCGGTGTGGAAATGCGCGTGCAGGCCATGCGCAACCCCTTGCTGCAGCAATTGCTGGGGCAGGGCATTGCCGTGGCCGGCCCGCACGGGATCGGCGTGGATACCGCCGCCGATGGCAGCCTGATCGACGCCGACAGGCAGGCCAACCCACGGCTGCGGGTGATCGGCAGCCTGCGCATCGGCTCGCTGTGGGAGAGCCTGGCGGTGCCGGAGTTACGCGAGCAGGCAGCGGCGATTGCGCGGGATGTGTTGGTAATGCTGGGCACTGTTCCCTTCTCCCCTCGGGAGAAGGTGCCCCAAAGGGGCGGATGAGGGTACGGACGAAGCCTCGCAATCCCAACCGCTTCATCGCAATCTCAGCCGCAGCGACGCCACAACCGGTAAAATACCGCGGTGGATGTCTCTCATTTGCTCGATCATTTAAACCCCGCCCAGCGCGAGGCCGTTTCCGCGCCGCCGGGGCATTACCTCGTGCTGGCCGGCGCCGGCTCCGGCAAGACGCGCGTGCTGATCCATCGCATCGCCTGGCTCAACGAAGTCCAGGGCGTGCCGAATCACGGCATCTTCGCGGTGACCTTCACCAACAAGGCCGCCGGCGAAATGCGCCACCGCACCGACCTGCAGCTGCGCAACGGCAGCCGCGGGATGTGGATCGGCACCTTCCACGGGCTGGCGCATCGCCTGCTGCGCCTGCACTGGCAGGACGCGCGCCTGCCGGAAGGGTTCCAGGTCATGGACAGCGACGACCAGCTGCGGCTGGTCAAGCGCGTGGTGCAGTCGCTGGAACTGGACGAAGGCAAATATCCGCCCAAGCAACTGAGCTGGTGGATCAACGAGCAGAAGGACGAGGGACGCCGTCCGCAGCATATCCAGCCCGAGCCCAACGACGATTGGACCGAGGTGCGCCGGCAGGTGTATGCGGCCTACCAGGAACGTTGCGACCGCTCCGGCCTGCTGGATTTCGCCGAGTTGCTGCTGCGCGCGCATGAGTTGCTGCGCGACACGCCCGCATTGCTGGCGCATTACCGCGCACGCTTCCGCGAGATTCTGGTGGACGAGTTCCAGGACACCAACGCCATCCAATACGCCTTCGTGCGGGTGCTGGCCGGCGAATCGGGCAACGTGTTCGTGGTGGGCGACGACGACCAGGCCATCTATGGCTGGCGCGGTGCCAAGGTCGAGAATGTCCAGCGTTTCCTGAAGGATTTCCCTGGCGCACAGACCGTGCGGCTGGAGCAGAACTATCGCTCCAGCGCCAATATCCTGGGCGCTGCCAATGCGGTGATCGCGCACAATCCAGACCGTATCGGCAAACAGTTGTGGACCGATTCCGGCGATGGCGACCCGATCGATCTGTATGCGGCTTATAACGAAGTGGACGAAGCGCGCTATGTGGTCGAGCGTGCACGGCAGTGGGTGCGCGACGGCGGCAGTTATGGCGAAGTGGCGGTGCTCTACCGCAGCAACGCGCAATCGCGCGCGCTGGAAGAGGCGCTGATTTCCGAGCAGTTGCCGTACCGTGTGTATGGCGGCATGCGCTTTTTCGAACGTGCCGAAATCAAGGACGCGTTGGCTTACCTGCGCCTGCTGACCAATCGCAGCGACGACGCTGCGTTCGAACGCGCGGTCAACACGCCCACGCGCGGCATTGGCGACCGGACGCTGGATGAGGTGCGCCGGCTGGCACGTGCCAGTGCGCTGTCGTTGTGGGAAGCGGCGATGCTGTGCACGCAGCAGAACACGCTGGCCGCACGCGCACGCAATGCGCTGGCCACCTTCCTCAGCCTGATCGGCCAGCTGCATGCCGAAACCGGGCAGATGGAACTGGCCGAACGCATCGACCATGTGCTGATGCGCTCGGGCCTGCGCGAGCATTGGGCCAAGGAAAGCCGTGGCGGGCTGGATTCGGAATCGCGCACCGAGAACCTGGACGAACTGGTTTCGGTGGCCTCGCGCTTCACCCGTCCCGACGACGAAGACAGCCAGGGCATGACCGAGCTGGTCGCGTTCCTGGCCTATGCCTCGCTGGAGGCCGGCGAAGGCCAGGCGCAGGCCGGCGAAGAAGGCGTGCAGCTGATGACGCTGCATTCGGCCAAGGGCCTGGAATTTCCGATCGTCTTCCTGGTCGGGCTGGAAGATGGCCTGTTCCCAAGCGCGCGCTCGCTCGAAGAGACCGGCCGGCTGGAAGAAGAGCGCCGCCTGGCCTACGTGGGCATCACCCGCGCGCGGCAGAAGCTGGTGCTGTGCTACGCCGAATCGCGCCGCATCCACGGCCAGGACAACTACAACGTGCCTTCGCGCTTCCTGCGCGAGATTCCACGCGATCTGTTGAACGAAGTGCGCCCGAAGGTGCAGGTCTCGCGCACCGCCTCGCTGGGCGCGGCGCGCGGCGGCCCGGTGCACGGCATTGTGGAGACGGCGCCGATCAAGCTCGGCGCCAACGTCGAGCACCCCAAGTTCGGTGGCGGTGTGGTCATCGATTACGAAGGGGCCGGCGCGCACGCCCGCGTGCAGGTGCAATTCGACGAAGTCGGCGCCAAGTGGCTGGTAATGGCGTACGCCAATTTGACGGTGGTGTAATCGGGTTACGTCCATAGGCGCCGCGCCGTCCGCGAGGATGGCCGCCGGTTGCGCTGGAACACGCTGAGCGGTCCTCGCACCGGCAGCGGGCAACGGCGCCGTTGTTGATGCGCTGCCAGCCGGCCGCTGCCATCTCCCACCTTCGTCGTGCCCTCATCTCCTCTCCGTATGCGGGAGAGGGGTGGCTTGCGTGCTCGCGTCGGTTCCCGGCGCCGAGACATCAATGCTGGCAAACATCTCGCATTGCTCCCTTCCCCCGCAGGCGGGGGAAGGTGCCCGAAGGGCGGATGGGGGCAGCCGATCAGCCCCGCCAGGGCTTCCCGCATCCGTCGCCGGTAGTGGCGGAGAAAGAGCGCTCAGCACGTCCCTGCGTATCGATGATGTCGTTGCGACGCGACAGCAAAACCCGGGCGTCGCCGTTGGTGGATCTGGAACCATTGGTGCATCGCTCGATGCATTCGCCGTGGCGTCCATGCCACCCTGCAAGCCGACATCACGACCGGGGACGCCAAGCCATGCGGACCGAAAAACAGAAGATGCTGGCAGGCGAACTGTACAGCGCCACCGATGCGCAGCTGCAGGCCGATCAAGCGGCCGCGGCCGCGTGGATGCTGCGCTATAACGCGGCTGCAGTGCAGACGGCAGCACAGCGCCACGCACTGTTGCGCGAGCGCCTTGCCGACGTAGGCGACGGCGCCGTGATTCGTGCGCCGTTTCATTGCGATTACGGCTACAACATCCGCCTGGGCGCCGGGGTGTTCCTTAACTTCAACTGCGTGATCCTGGATATTTGCGAGGTGCACATCGGCGACGGCACGCAGATCGGCCCCGGCGTGCAGATCTACGCTGCCGATCACCCGCGCGATGCCGCCGGGCGTGCCAGCGGCCTGGAGTTCGGGCGGCCGATCCGCATCGGGCGCAATGTGTGGATCGGCGGCGGGGCGATCATCCTGCCCGGCGTGACCATCGGCGACGACGCGCTGATCGGCGCCGGTGCGGTGGTCACGCGCGATGTACCAGCAGGGGCGACCGCGGTCGGCAATCCGGCACGCCTGCGCGAGGTGCGCCCGGACCCGGATGCGGTTGCCACTGATTGAGCGCAGCGCGTGCCGAGTCGTGGTCTTCGTCGTCGATCACACAGGCGCTGCGCGGCATGCACCATGGAGACAGGAACAGCGGAGGCAAGGCGCTGGCGGCAACAGCGGCATGGCAACTGCAAGCTCGCAAGCATCCCGCCACCGCCCGCACGGCAACGCAATCGAAACATCACTCTCGGCAGCATCAACGCGCCCCAACACAGCCAGCAGCATCGCCGCACTGATCCGCATCAAGGCCCGTTCCACCCGCACATGCCACCGTGCGTTCACGCCCATCGGCAGCACTGCCACCCTTGCAGGAGGTCACCATGTACAAACGTATTCTCATCGCCATCGATGCATCCGAGCTGTCCCACCGTGGCTTGTTTCAAGGGTTGGAACTGGCCAAGGCCACCGGCGCCAAGGTCGACATCGTCACCGTGTCCGAGCCGTGGGCGATGGGCATGTACGATGCGATGGGCTGGAGCGTGGGTTACGAAGCAAGCCCGGAGTACCGCACCGAACGCGAAGCGGCGGCCGAGAAGATCCTGCGCCCGGCACTGGAACTGGCAGCGGCTGCCAACATCAAGGCGACCTCGCGACATGTGCTGGATCGCTTCGCCGCCGAAGGCATCGTGCAGACCGCCGAGGAATGCAAAAGCGACCTGATCATCATGACGTCGCACGGACGCCGCGGCATGCGCCGCATGCTGCTCGGCAGCCAGACCGTGGAAGTGCTCACGCACAGCACGATTCCGGTACTGGTGATTCGCTGAGGCACCGACGCGCTGCATGCTGCACGCAACGCGCCCAGCGGCTGTGCCAGCAAGACGTTGTCTGCATCCTTGGTGCAACGCCATGTCCCGAGCTGCCACACACAAGTTTCTCGTTCCACCGTAGGAGCGCACCCGGGCGCGAATGCTTTTCCAGCAAGAACCCTCGCGCGCAAGCCCATTCCTGCGGGCGGCAGCTCACGCGTCCAACGGCTCGCGCTGCACTGTGGCGCGGGTTGCCGGCCGCGTCAGGCGGCGCAGTGCCTCGGCGTGCATCAGCGGTGCGCCATGCGCACCTGGCATGCGGCTACGTAATGCGCTGATGGGCGGCGGTTGCAGGTCTTGGCCCAGTTCACGCATGAAGCGCCACATCGGCATGCAGTGGCCGCGGCGCGGTGCCGGTGCATGCGGCGTGGCGCGGCACAGGCGGCGCCACTGCATCGGCGGCATGCCGAAGCGTTGCTGGAACGCGCGCTGGAACTGTCGCTCCGAGGCAAAGCCCATCTCGTACAGCAGCCAGGTCAGGCTGCACTCCGGGTACGCCTGAAGATAGCGATACGCGGTACGCAGGCGTTGCTCGCGGATATAGCTGGCCACCCCGCCGCGTGATTGGAACAAGCGGTACAACGATGCACGCGACAGCGCGAACGCCTGTTGCAATGACCCGGTACCAAGCTCCGCCTCGCCGATGTGCTGCTCGATGTAGGCCAGCAGATCGATCATCAGTGGCGCGTGCGCCTTCGTGGCTGCGGGCGCTTGCGGAACGATGGCGCGGTAGTAACTGATGCTCATGCGGTGCTGCCTGCGGCCCACTCCCCGGGGCCTGTCCCTGGATCAACCGAGAAAAACATCGCCAACCCATCACGCGCCGTTCGTGAATCCGGCGCTGCGTCACGCATCGGCGCCATCGACCCCGAATCGGGTGGCCCTCGCCTCGATGCATCGCGACGCTGGCGAGCCCACTGAAGCCGGCCTGCGTGTTGGCCAGCCGCTGATGCAAGGTGTGCACCGTATCGAGACCGGCGCTGGTAACAGCCAGCACGTTCCTGTGCGAGGTCGCTGATTCACCGAAGCAGAGGACGAGTCCTGCAGCAGACGCCGTCCGCCAGATGATGCCGAACTCACCACGGCCCACCCGCTTGTGGCAAAAGCGATCGGACATCACAGGATCGACGTCGCCAATCCAGATCAGGTCAAGCGCAACAAACCGCTGGAGGGCAGGGCGATTCCCAGCCAACCGGTGACGCCGGGAATCTGTGCAAGGGCTGGTGCCACAACCCGAAATCTGGCAAGTCCTGCAACTGCCAAGATCAGGCGTGGGGGCGGCTGGCGATTGAACGCCGGAGCCTGCGTGACCGTCATTTGTCAGGACCGACCTGGAAGCCGGCACTTTGCTGACCGCCGGATGGGCGTCCCAACGTCTATGTGCCAGGAACGGCACAAGCGAACCAAACCGTTCGGGGTTGAAGCGCCCGGCCGCTCGCCAATGCGGGATACTGCGCGTCCACGCAGGCGAGATGGACTTCGATGCCCGAGCTGCCGATCACCGAGTTGTTGCAGGCCTGGCAGCACGACGAGCCCGGAGCGGGCGACGCCTTGGCGCGGCAGGTCTATGAAGTGTTGCGGGCGACCGCCTTGCGCGAGCTGCGGCGCAAGGCGCGTGCCGGGTTGCAGGCCACCGAGCTGGTGCATGAGGCCTGGCTGCGGCTGGAACAAGGCCAGCAGGCGTTCCGTTCGCGCACGCACTTCTATGCAGTAGCGGCCTTGCAGATGCGGCACCTGCTGGTGGATCTGGCGCGCCAGCAGGCCAGCGCCAAGAGGCTGGGGCAGGCCGTGACGCTGACCATCAGCCTGTCCGATGGCGCGGCGCGGCCGGAAGCGCTGATGCTGGTGGCCGACGCCTTCGACAAGCTGGCGCAGGTGGACGAGCGCAAGGCCCGCGCGTTCGCGTTGACCGAGCTGGTGGGGTTCAGCGTGGCCGAAGCGGCCGATCAGCTAGAGGTGTCGGTGCCCACGCTGGAGCGCGATCTGCGCTTTGCGCGGGTGTGGCTGGCGGCGCAGCTGTGAGCGTGGCGGCCACCACCTGGCAACGGCTGGAGGCCTTGTTTCATCAGGCCTGCCTGTTGCCGGCCGCAGAGCGTGACGCCTTCGCGCGCGCGCAGGCAGGCGACGCGCCCGTGTTGCGCGACGAGTTGCTGGCGATGCTGGCGGTGGAATCGCAGGCCACCTTGCGTGTGCGCGCACCGCTCAAGCAGGCGGCTGCGGCCTTGCACGCACCATTGCCGGAACTACCGGCGGGCACGCGCTTCGGCGCGTGGGCGATCGACCGCCTGCTCGGCGCCGGCGGCATGGGCCAGGTGTACCTGGGCCACCGCGCCGACGGTGCCTACGAGCGCGAGGTGGCGATCAAGCTGGTGGCCGCCGACGCGCTGGATGCGCAGGGCCGGGCCTTGTTCGAATTCGAATGCCGCTTGCTGGCGCAGATGGTGCACCCGGCCATCGCGCAGACCCACGATGTGGGTACCGATGCGCAGGGCCGTCCGTATCTGGTGATGGAGTACCTGCGTGGCGAACCCATCACCTGGTGGTGCGACGAACATCGGTTATCGCTGCACGCACGCGTGCTGCTGATGCTGCGGGTGAGCGAGGCCGTGCAGCACGCGCACCAGAAGGGCGTGATCCATCGCGACCTCAAGCCCGGCAACGTGCTGGTGAGCGAGATCGACGGCCGGCCGATGCCGGGCGTGATCGACTTCGGCATCGCCATCGATGCGACCAACCCCGGCATTACGTCCGCGCATGGCCGCGGCACGCCCGGCTACATGAGCCCGGAGCAGGCGCGTGGTGTGCAGGACGTGGATGCGCGCAGCGATATCTACGCGCTGGGCGCGATGTTCTACGAGCTGAGCTGCGGGCTGGCGCCGGTAGCCGACAGCGACGGCGTGCCGCAGCCACCCTCGCAACGGGTGGCGGCCGTGCCGGCCGATGCGCGTGCACGCATCTGCGCAGTACGCGCGACCACCCACGCGCAGCTACAGCAGCAGCTGCGCGATGGCCTGGATGCCATCGTGCTGCGTGCCCTGGCGCCGCAACCGGTGGCGCGCTATGCCTCGGTATCGGCGCTGCTGGACGATCTGCACCGCTGGCTCGACGGCTACCCACCGCGCGCCTTGCAGGCCGGCCGCTGGGTGCGGTTGCGCAAGTTCATTCAGCGCCATCGCAGCGGCGTGCTGGCCGGCGGCCTGGTGGCGGTTGCCTCGCTCGCCGGCCTCGGCGCCACGCTGTGGTCGTTGCAGCAGGCCGCGCGCGATGCGCAAC
>NZ_JSZE01000067.1 GCF_000802365.1 Xanthomonas cannabis pv. cannabis | reverse complement strand
CCAACGGTCCCGCAATCGGTAAGGGCACCGCACCAGACAGTTGGCTGGTGGTTTGTTGAAGAGCGAAGAAACAGCGTCGCAAATTTATTGATCGCTTGTTGAAAACTTTGCACACCGACCAACTCGACTGGTCCTTGCCCGCCCACCGTCGCGGGACCCTTGGCGGCATGGATGCCGCCACGGAGCTACAGGGACGTACTTGCAGCGTGTCCCGCGATGGTGGGCGGGCAAGGGCCCTGCAGCAAACGCAAAGTCCTCGAGGGCGCGGTGCCCTCACCGCTCGCGGGACACGCCGTTAACCCGTCCATGGGGGCTCGGTGGCGGCATCCATGCCGCCAACGGTCCCGCAATCGGTAAGGACACCGCACCAGACAGTTGGCTGGTGGTTTTGTTGAAGAGCGAGGAGCACGTCGCGGCTTGCCGGTTGCTCGTTGAAAACCATGCATACCGACCATCTCGACTGGTCCTTGCCCGCCTACCGTCGCGGGGCCCTTGGCGGCATGGATGCCGCCAAGGAGCTACATGGACGTACTTGCAGCGTGTCCCGCGATGGTGGGCGGGCAAGGGCCTTGCAGCAAAGGCGCCGATAATTCGCTTTGCGCCTGATCTGCTCGGATCGAGCAATCAGATGGCGACGCCTGCATCGCTCCTATCGCGAGCGCTTGGCGATCTTCAAGTCCGGGCGAGGGCATGGCGCCCTCAGATCTCGGTCGGGCCGATGTGGTGACGCTTGCGGTAGCGGATCGAGGACCACACCGAGGCGGCGATGAAGGCCACGCCGATCAGGCCGGTCAGCACTTCCGGCACGTGGTACACGGTGCCGACCAGCATGATGATCGCCAGTACGCCGATGGCGTAGTGCGCGCCGTGCTCCAGGAACACGAACTCGTCCAGGGTGCCCTTGTGCACCAGGTAGACCGTCATCGAACGCACGAACATCGCGCCGATCGCCAGGCCCAGCATGATGATCACCACGTCACGGGTGATGGCGAAGGCGCCGATCACGCCATCGAACGAGAACGAGGCATCCAGCACTTCCAGATACAAGAACGCGGCAATGCCCGAGCGCTTGGCCGGGCCCATGCTGCCGTCTTCGCTTTCTTCGGCCTCGAACAAGGCATCCACGCTGCCGACCAGCAGATACAGCAGGATGCCGCCCAGGCCGGCGAACAGCACGCTCTGGAAGATGGCATCGGGCAGGAACAGCTTGGTGCACAGCAGGACCGTCACCGCCACGATCACCGACATCGCATCGGCCTTGCCCAGCTTGCCGACCAGCCGCTCCACCGGGCCCAGCCAATGCAGCTTGCGCTCCTGGTCGAATAGGAAGTTGAGGAACACCAGCAGCAGGAACATGCCGCCGAAGGCGGCAATGGACGGGTAGTTGTCGGTCAGCACCTGGCTGTAGCGGTCCGGCTCCTTCAGCGCCATCTGCATCACCGGCACCAGGCCCATGCCGGTGGCCACCGACACGATCACGATCGGGAACACCAGGCGCATACCGAACACCGCGATCAGGATGCCCACGGTGAGGAACAACTTCTGCCAGAACGCGCTCATGTGCTTGAGCACACCGGCGTTGACCACTGCGTTGTCGAACGACAGCGACACCTCCAGCACGCTGAGCACCAGGCATAGCCACAGCGCCTGCCAGATGCCCATCGCGGAGGTATGACCCCACCAGGCAGCCAGGCCCAGGCAGATCGCTGTGACCAAGAACGACATTCTGAAATCGCGAAACATTGACACTCCCAGGCGGGCCGAGACGACAGCCGGAGCAACGGGCCGGGGCAAGGCCCGGCAGATCCGGCGTGCGGTGGAGGATGGGGGACCGCGGCGTGACGCAACGTCAGGCCGGGCGCGGCTCGCCCATTATAGGGAGTGTCACCGCCATCAGGGTCGCATCGTCCGGATCCGGGCGCACGCCGAAGCCCAGGCTCTGGCACATCGCCAGCATGGTGCGGTTCTCGCGCAGCACCTGGCCTTCGATCTGCTTGAGGCCCAGCCAGCGCGCGTACTCGATCATGATGCGCATCAGCTGCCAGCCGATGCCGTGGCCCTTGAGGTCGGAGCGGATCAGGATGCCGTACTCGCCGCCTTCGTAATCGGCGTCGGCATGCAGCCGCACTGCCCCAAGCATGTCGCCGGTCTTGGGGTCGATGGCCACCAGCGCGATCGAACGTGCGTAATCGAGCTGGGTCAGGCGGGCGATGAATTCGTGGCTGAAATGCTTCACCGACTGGAAGAAGCGCAGCCGCAGGTCTTCGTCGGTGACGCGCGCGAAGAACGCACGGAACAGCGCATCGTCTTCCGGGCGCACCGGCCGCACCAGCGCGTGGGTGCCATCGCCCAGGCCGATCTGGCGCTCCCATTCCTTGGGGTACGGAAAGATCGCAAAGCGCGGATGGCCCCGGCCCTTGTGCAGCTTGCGCGCCGGCGCCACCGCCACGCGCGCATCCAGCGCGATCACGCCATCGCGGTCGGCCAGCAGCGGGTTGATGTCCAGCTCGGTGATTTCCGGGATGTCGGCGGCCAGCTGCGCCAGCTTGACCAGCACCAGCGCGACCGCGCGCTCGTCGGCCGCCGGTACGTCGCGGTAGGCCTTCAGGATGCGCGAGACGCGGGTACGACCGATCAGCTCGTGGGCCAGGCGCAGGTCCAGCGGCGGCAGGGCCAGCTCGCGGTCGTTGATCACTTCCACCGCGGTGCCGCCGCGGCCGAACACGATCGCCGGGCCGAACACCGGGTCGTCGGCAATGCCGGCGATCAGTTCGCGCGCCTTGGGCCGCAGCACGGTGGGCTGCACGATCACCCCTTCGATCAGCGCAGTGGGGTGCGCGGCGCGCGCACGCGCCAGGATGCCGGTGGCCGCCTCGCGCACTGCCGCCACGCTGGACAGGTTGAGCCGCACGCCATCCACATCGGACTTGTGCGCGATGTCGCTGGACAGCACCTTCAGGGTGACCGTGCGCCCCATCGCCAGCAATGGGTCGGCCAGCAATGCGGCTTCGTTGGCGGTGGCGGCCACCTGCAGTGGCACGATGGGGATGCCGTAGGCGGCCAGCAGCCGGTTGGTAGCCACCGGGTCCAGCCAGCGCCGCCCGGCCGCCAGTGCCTCATCGACCACGGTGCGGGCGATACCGGCATCCACCACGAAGTCTTCCGGCAGGCTGGGTGGGGTTTCCATCAGCGCCGCCTGCGCCTCGCGGTAGCGCACCAGGTGGGTGAAGCCGCGCACCGCGTCCGATTCGGTGGCATAGGTGGGCACGCGCGCGGCGTTGAGTGCGGCGATCGCCGCATCGTCCTGGCCCAGCCACACCGCGAACACCGGTTTGTCGCGCTGGTAGCGGTTGCGCTGGTCCAGCGCGCGGGTCAGCGCCTTGGCCGCATCGGCGGAGGAAGTAAACGCGGTGGGCACGTTGACCACCAGCAGCGCGTCGTTCTCCGCATCGTCCAGCAGCGCTTCGATCGCCGCGGCGTAGCGCGCGCCATCGGCATCCACGATGATGTCCACCGGGTTGCTGCGCGACCAGCCTTCCGGCAGCGACTGATCAAGTTTTTCCAGCGTCTTGGGCGACAACTCGGCCAGGGTGCCGCCGCGCAGCACCAGTTGGTCCACCGCCAGCTGCCCCACCCCTCCGCCATTGCTCAGAATCGCCAGCCGCCGGCCGGGGAAGCTGCCGAGCCGGCCCAGGGTTTCGGCCGCGGCGAACAACTCGTCCAGCGCGCCCACCCGCAACAGACCGGCACGCGCGAACGCGGCGCCATACACCGCATCCGAGCCGGCCAGCGCCTGCGCGTGGGTGTCGGCATTGGGGTTGATGCGGAACTGGCGGCCGGACTTCACCACCACCACGGGCTTGGCACGTGCCGCAGCACGCGCGGCCGACATGAACTTGCGCGCATCGCCGATGCGTTCGACATACAGCAGGATCGCGCGGGTGCGGTAGTCGGTGGCGAAGTAGTCGAGCAGGTCGCCGAAATCCACATCCAGCGTATCGCCCAGCGACACCACCGCGGAAAAGCCGACCGAACGTGCCACGCCCCACTCCACCAGCGCGGCGGCAATGGCGCTGGATTCGGAGATCAGCGCCAGATCGCCGGCCTGCGGGCAATGTGCGGCAATGCTGGCATTGAGCCGCGCGTGCGGCGCGATCACACCTAAACAGTGCGGGCCGAGGATGCGCATGCCCTTGGCGCGCGCAGCCGCCTCCATGCGCGCGGCCGGCGAGCCGGGCCCGCGACCCAGGCCGGCAGTGAGGATGATCGCCGCGGCCACCCCGCGCCGCGCCGCGATGGAGACGATGCGCGGCACGATGCGCGCCGGCGCGGTGATCACCACCAGATCCGGCACCCACGGCAGATCGGTCAGCCGCGGCACCGTGCGCACGCCATCGATTTGGGCGTAGCGCGGGCTCACCCAACCGATCTGGCCAGGGAAGCCGGCCGCGCGCAGATTGCGCACCACCGCCCGCCCGGCCGAGCGCTCACGCGGGCTGCCGCCCACCACCGCCACGGTGCCGGGGCGAAAGACCTGCTGCAGGTGATAGGTACTCATCGTGCGGGGGAAAACGCTGCCATCGCGCTACGGTACACGTCAGGCAGAGCTGGCGTCATCGACCCGGCGGCAGAGAAACAGCGACACAGCACACCCTATTGTTGTTAACGATTCTTATTTTCGTTAATATCCCGTGGTCAGCCAGCTTCCCGCGCCGTCCCGCGCCCCTGCCGCCAGCGACTCATCCGGAACAGGGAACCCCATGAAACTGCTGACACTATCGGCGCTGCTGCTCGCTGCATCTGCCTCCGCGCACACCCCTTATCTGGCACCGAACACCTTCGCTCCGCAGCCCGGTCAGACGGTGACGCTGGACGCGGCCTTCGCCGAGACCTTCTTCGTGCCCGAAGCGGCCTTCGACCAGAGTCATTTCGGCATCACCGGGCCCGATGGCCGCGATGTCGAACCGGTGCGGGTGCAGGCGCTGGACACCCGCACCGTCGTCGAACACACGCTGGGCAAGCAGCCCGGCACCTATCGATTCAGCAGCGGCCTGCGCGTAGGCGCGCAGTTCCGCACCTGGGAACTGGACGGCAAGCGCGAGACCGTGCGCGACCCGAAGGTGCCCATGCCCAAGGGCGCCACGTTGATCGCCAGCTTCCAGTCGCGCACCCTGGCCGAAACCTATGTGAGCGTCGGCAAGCCCGATCGCAACGCATTGGCGCCGCGTAACCGCGGCCTGGAACTGGTGCCGGTCACCCATCCCAATGACCTGTTCGTGGGCGAGACGTTCGCTTTCACGGTGCAATACGACGGCGTGCCGCTGGCCAGGCAGACCGTGGACATCAGCGAGGCGGTGTGGACCTCCGACCGCAAGCCGACGGTGCTCAGCGTGACCACCGACGCCGCCGGCCGCGCAGTCCTGAAACTGGACCACGCCGGCACCTGGCTGGCATTGACCCGCCACCGCACCCCCGCGCCGGCCGGCGCCCCGGTGCGCGAGTACAGCAACAGCACCACGCTCACCTTCCAGGTGCTGGAGCAGTAGCGCTGCGCAACCGCTGCGGCGGTTGCGTGTCTTGCGGCGTCCACACGCCGGTGCGGACGCATCTGCCTGGCTCAGCTGGCCGTCTACAGGCAGCGCTCTGCCTGTCGCACCGGCGCCAAGGCCCGGCACTTTTTTCTTCCCTCACGAGGCAATCCATGAACACTGGCTCCCTGGCCGGCGCGTGTCTGTGCGCGCTGCTGCTTCCTGCCGTCGCTATCGCCCAATCCGAGCCGCGCCCGCTGCTCGGCGGTCACGGCAACAATGTGCAGGCCTTCATCAACCAGCACGACGACAACCACGACGGCCGCATCACCGCCGCCGACTTTGCGGCCTTCCGCCGCAGCCGCTTCGATGCCACCGACCGCAACCACGACGGCACGGTCGATGAGGACGAGTACGTGGCCGAGTTCCGCGAGCGCCGCCAGCATGCGCTGGAACAGGAACGCGGTGCACAGGCCGCGCAGGGCAAGCAACGCTTCGCCGCACTCGACAGCGATGGCGATGGGCAGGTGTCGCGCGCTGAATTCGAGACTGCCGGCGCAAAGGACTGGGCGCGCGGACAGGCAGCCCTGGCGGCCGCCGCCACCGCTGCAGCCACCGAGCCGACGGTCGCCTTCGATCGCGACGGCGGCCGCCCGGGCATGCCCGACAGCCAGTCGGCCGACGGCTTCCTGGCGCTGTACGACGAGAACGGCGACGGCAAGGTGGGCCGCGCGGAATACGCGGACCTGCGCGCGGCGCAGTTCGCCGGTGCCGACGGTAACCGCAACAGCGCGCTGTCGATGGACGAATACCGCGTCGAGTTCGAAGACCGCCTCAACCGCCGCCTTACCGCGCTCGAGCAGGCCGACGATCGCCAGGTGCACGTGCGCTTCAACGTGCTCGACACCGACAAGGACAAGCGCATGACCTTCGCCGAATACCAGGCCTCGGGCCTGCGCACGTTTGCCCGCGTCGACCGCAATCACGACGGAGTGGTGGACGCCAGCGACGCGACATTGCCGCCGCCTGCGCCTGCCCCTGCTTCTAGGCCGGCCCGGGCCGACTGACGAACCGGCCAATTGCCCCTTCCGGCGCGGATCGACACCCGCGCCACCTGGCCCGTCACTGGCGTGCCCCAGCCAGCCACGCGACCGCTCCGTGCCGCCCGCAGCCAGGTCCGCGCCTTTCGCGTCCCTCCTTCTCCTGACTGTGGACCCCACGATGACTTCGACACCGACCCTGCTTGCCCTGGCGATCGCCGCCGGCCTGGCCTTCCCGCTGCATGCCGAACAGGCGCCCGCCGATGCCACCACCTTCGACCCGGTCGAAGTGAAGGCCGCGCGCGACAAGCGCGCCTCCAGCAACCAGAACGTCACCACCCTGGACACTGCGCAGCTGCAGCAGGAACAGGCCGAAAGCATGGAGGACCTGGTGCGCTACATCCCCGGCGTGAGCATCGCCGACATGGGCCGCTTCGGCGAGAACGGCTTCAATATCCGCGGGCTGGAAGGCGACCGGGTGGCGATGACCATCGACGGCCTGTCGATGGCCGAAGGCGTGGAGACCGCGCGTGACTACGAGTTCTTCCGTGCCGGCCGCGGTGGCGTGGATGTGGATTCGCTCAAGAGCGTGGACATCGTCAAGGGCGCCGATTCGATCAGCGCCGGCAGCGGTGCGCTCGGCGGCGCGGTCGTCTTTACCACCAAGGACCCCTACGACTATCTCAAGGCGCAAGGCAACGACACCTATGTCGGCCTGAAGACCGGCTACACCGGTCATAACGACCAGCGGCTGGGCAACGTCACCGTCGCCAATCGCACCGGCATGGTCGAATCGATGCTGACCTACACCCGCCGCGAAGGCCACGAAGCGGAGGGCTGGTATTCCAGCACCGAAATCGACACCGGCAGCGCGCGACGCACGCCCGACCCGATCGACAGCGAAAGCGACAACGTGCTGGCCAAGCTCGACGTGGTGCCGAACGCACAGCACCGCTTCGGCGTGGTCTACGAACGCAACCGCTCGCAGAACCGGGTCGACAATCTGAGCCGAGTCAGCGCGCCCAGTTATGCCGAACGCATCGGCGACGACAGCAACGACCGCGACCGTTATGGCCTGCGGTATCTCTGGAACGCCCACAACGCCCTGTTCGACACACTCGAAGCGCAGCTCGACCGCCAGCAGACCGACAGCCGCGGCACCACCCGCATCCTCACCCAGAGCGGCACCTCGAGCACCCCCGCCACTGCGGCCACCACGCGCTGCACGGTGGCGCGGCCGTGCCGCCGCGCCGAAGACCGCGACACCGAGCAGACCCTGGACCGCATCGCACTGGATTTGGACAAGCAGTTGCACGGCAACGGCTGGTCGCAAGCGCTGCTGTACGGGGCGGCCTGGCAGCGCCGCAGCATCGATTTCAGCGCGGTGGACTACCGCTGGAACAACACCGGCGCGCTGGACACCGCCACCATCGACCCGGCACAGGTGCCACAGACCGATGCCGACACCTGGAGCGTGTACCTGCGCGACCGCATCGGCCTGCTCGACGACCGCCTGCAGCTCACCCTGGGCGCCCGCTACGACCACTATCGCTATACGCCGACACTGTCGCCCACCTTCATCGATACCACCGGCACGGTACGCGAGGTGACGTTTGCTTCGCCCACCTGGCAGGCCGGCATCAGCTACGCCTTCACCCCGCAGCAGACGCTATGGTTCCAGGCCGGGCGCGGCTTCCGTGCGCCGACCACCGCCGAAATGTACGCCCCGACCAGCATCACTGCGCTGACCGGGGTGGACACCGGCACCACCGTCAACGTGCCGACCGTGGCCGCCAATCCCGCGCTGGACGCAGAGCGCAGCCTCAACCTGGAGCTGGGCTGGCGCTGGGAAAGCGACTGGGCGCGCGTGGGCCTGTCGGTGTTCCGCGACCGCTACGACGACTTCATCCAGAGCGAGACGGTGACCTCCGATGCCGGCACGCGTTACCAGACCTGTACCCGCGGCGCGTGCACCTCGCGCAACGGCTACGCCTACACCACGCTGCTCAATGTCGGCCAGGTCGAGGTCAAGGGGGTCGAGCTGGATGCGCAGTTCAAACTGGGCGATGCCTGGCTGCTGCGCGCGGCCTGGACCCACAACCAGGGCGAGCTGGAAGACGGCCGCCCGCTGGACAGCATCAATCCGGATCGCGGTGTGCTTGGCCTGAGCTGGCAGGGCCTGGACGAGCGGCTGCGCATCACTGGCAACATCACCCAAGCGCTGGCCAAGAAGGCCAAGGACGTCAACGTGGAGAGCGATGTCTTCGGTGCGCCGGCCGAGCCGTTCCTCAGCGACGCCTACAGCGTGGTCGATCTGTTCGGCAGCTATCGCGTCAACGCGCACGTGCGCGTCAATCTCGGCGTGTACAACCTGTTCGACGAGCGTTACTTCCAGTGGGCGCGCATCCGCAACGTCACCCGCGGCGATTTCTATCTGTACGGCTATGCCACCGACGACGGCATCGGCCGCTATAGCGAGCCTGGCCGCAATCTGCGCGCCACGGTGTACGTCAACTTCTAACCCGCGTTGCCGGTGCGCAGTGATGCACAGCAGAGCGTGCGTCGCTGCGCAGGCTACAAGATGTACCGGCAACCGCACGGCCGGGTGCTGCAGCGCCTCTGCGCGCCACGTGATGGCACGCAGAGGCGACTTACCCCGTATGAAACGCCGCCCTGCATGCGGCACCTCGACCGTCGGATCTCGACGATTGCAGACGTGACGAGGGCGGCGCGCAGCTGCTCGCACACGCGCCCACGCATTGCGACGCTACAACAACGTGCCGCTCAGGATCGCCGCGGCGATGCTGAAGTAGATCACCAGCCCGGTGACATCCACCAGTGTGGCCACGAACGGTGCCGAGGCGCTGGCCGGGTCGAAGCCGAGGCGTTGCAACACGAACGGCAACATCGAGCCGGACAACGAACCGAAGGTGACGATGCCGATCAGCGCCGCGCCGATGGTCAGCGCCACCATCTGCCAGTGCGGGCCGTAGTCGTACAGGCCGGCGTTTTGCCAGATTGCGATACGCACGATCGCCAGCACGCCCAGGATCGCGCCCAGGGTGAGGCCGGTGGGCAGCTCGCGCAGCGCCACCTTCCACCAGTCGCGCAGGCGGATTTCGCGCAGTGCCAGCGAGCGGATCAGCAGCGAGGTGGCTTGCGAGCCGGAGTTGCCGCCCGAGCTCATGATCAACGGAATGAACAGGGTCAGCACCACCGCCTTGGACAGTTCATCCTCGAAGTGCTGCATTGCGCTGGCGGTGAGCATTTCGCCCAGGAACAGCACGCTCAACCAGCCGGCGCGCTTCTTGATCATCTGGCCAAAGCCGATCTGCATGTAGGGCCTGTCCAGCGCCTCCATGCCACCGAACTTGTGCACGTCTTCGGTGGATTCGGCAATCAACGCATCCAGCACATCGTCCACGGTGACGATACCCAGCACATGGCCATGCGCATCCACCACCGGGATGGCGAGCAGGTCGTGGCGGCGGATCAGCCGTGCGACTTCTTCCTGGTCCAGCGACGGGTCCACGGTGACCGGCGGATTGACCTGCGCCACATCCAGGATCGATGCCTCCGGCACGCCGGTGATCAGCCGGCGCATGGTGACCACCTGCTGCAGCACGCGGGTGTGCGGATCGAGCAGATAGATGGCGTAGACCGTCTCGCGGCTGCGCTCCACCTCGCGGATATGCTGCAGGGTGCGGCCCACCGTCCAGTCGGACGGCACCGCCACGAACTCGGTGGTCATCAGCGCGCCGGCGGTGTTGGGCGGGTAGCGCATCAACGCCTGGATCGATAGCCGCGCCTCGGCACTGAGCAACCACAGCAGCGGCTGGCGCTGGTCGGCATCCAGCCCATGGAAGATATCGGTGGCGCGATCGTCGGCCATCTGCCCGAGCAGCGAGGCGGCCTGTTCGGCAGGCAGTTGCGCGATCAGTTCGCTGGCATCGCGCAGCTCGGGTTGTTCGAGCAGCTTCACCGCACGCGGCGGTGGCAGCGCGGCCAGCACATGGGCGGCATCGTCGCGGTCGAGGGTATTGAGGTATTCCACCGCATCGGCCGTATTGAAGTCGGCCATGGGTGCGATCAAGGCATCGACGCCTTGGGCAAGGCGCAGGGTTTCGTTGTACATGGTGGTTCGCCTGGTGACGACCGTCGTCGATGACAGCCGGCGAACCTGAAGCCTCAGGCGCGCGCCAGCTGGGTCATCGACCCGGGTCTAGGGTGACTGTCGCTGGACATGAGATAGGGCTCCGAGAGTGCGCACCGACCGGCGATCCGGGCGGCAGCGCGGCGCAGTCTGCGCGCCTGAGTCGGCTTGGTCAATGCCCTGCGCAGGCCATGCTCAGCGACCGTGCAGGCCGTGCGAGTGGCCGGCGTCTGCCACCGTGGCGGGCCGGGGCGGCACCTCGCAGCATGCACGCATGGAGACCCGACGCCTGGAACGCGGCGCACCGTGCCTCGATGCCGGGATTGGGCGCAGGCAGGCGTCGTTGCCGTGCGGCCGCGTCATGTCATCGGACGGACACCGATTGCCGGTGGCGTGCTGCGCGCCTCACAGCGCTTGGTGAATCACCCAACCGAAGCGTACCGCCGGCCCGCACCGTTGCACGCAGCGCACGCCAATCCAGGCGGGCACACGCAGGCCGGCGGCATAATGAGCACCTCAACGGAGAACGTGCATGCATAGCGGTGGTCTTGAACTGGCTCTGGTGCTGATGCTGGCCGCCATCGTGGCGGTGCCGGTGTTCAAGCGCTTTGGTCTGGGAGCCGTGCTGGCCTATCTGGTGGCCGGCGTGGTGCTCGGACCCGATGGCGTGGGCGTGGTGCAGGACGCCGAGCGCATCAGCGGTGCGGCCGAGATCGGTGTGGTGATGCTGCTGTTCGTGATCGGGCTGGAGCTGTCGCCGGCGCGACTGAAGGTGATGCGCCATTCGGTGTTCGGCGCCGGCGCCACCCAGGTGGTGGTGACCACGGTGATCCTGGGCGGCCTGCTCATGGTGGGCAATCTGGGCTGGAAGAGCGCGCTGATCATCGGCGTGGCACTGGCCTTGTCGTCCACCGCGGTGGGCCTGCAATTGCTGGCCGAGCGCAAGGCGCTGGGCAGCGACTACGGCCGGCTGGCGTTTGCGATTCTGCTGTTCCAGGACTTGATTGCGATCCCGTTGCTGGCGGCCATTCCGCTGCTGGGCGGCAGCAAGAACGCCACCCTCGCCTGGCCGGACGTGGCCAAGGCGGTGGCGGCGCTGGCGCTGGTGATCCTGTGCGGGCGCTTTGTGCTGCGCCACCTGTTTAACGTGGTGGCGCGCACGCGCATGCCGGAGGTGTTTACCGCCAGCGCCTTGCTGGTGGTGCTGGGCACCGCCTGGATCATGCAGGAAGCCGGATTGAGCGCCAGCCTGGGGGCCTTCATCGCCGGCGTGCTGCTGGCCGATTCGGAATTCCGCCATGAACTCGAATCGCAGATCGAACCGTTCGAAGGGCTGCTGCTGGGGCTGTTCTTCATCTCGGTGGGCATGGGCATCGACCTCAACCGCGTGGTCGCCGAGCCCGGCTTGATCGCGGCGGGTGTGGCGATCCTGCTGGTGGTGAAGTTCTCGCTGCTGGTCGGCATCGGCAGCCTCGCCAAGCTGCCGCTGCGCAGCAGCCTGATGCTGGGCAGCGTGCTGTGGCTGGGCGGCGAATTCGCGTTCGTGGTGTTCAACGAGGCCGACCGCGTGGGCCTGTTGGACGCGGCCAATCACGACCGGCTGGTGGCCATCGTCGGTGTGTCGATGGCACTGACGCCGCTGTTGTTGCTGGTCATGCAACGCATCCTCAACGGACCGCTGCGCCTGCGTGCGCCCAAGTCCGAGCGCCCGTTCGACACCATCGATGCGCAGACGCCCAAGGTGCTGGTGGCCGGCATGGGTCGCTTTGGCCAGGTGGTTGCGCGCCTGCTCACCGCGCGGCACGTGCCGTTCGTGGCGCTGGAACATAACCCCGACACGGTGGAAGACCTGCGCCGCTTCGGCAGCCAGCTGTATTACGGCGACCCCACCCGCCCGGAGCTACTGCGCGCCGCCGGTGCCGACCGCATCAAGGTGTTCGTGATCGCGGTGGACGACCCGGAAACCAATATCAAGACGGTGCGCCTGATCCGTCGCCTGTACCCGCAGGCCACGGTGCTGGCGCGCGCACGCAACCGCCAGCACGCCTGGAAACTGATGGACCTGGGCGCCGAACCGTTCCGCGAGGTATTTGCCTCCAGCCTGGAGCTGAGTGGGCGGGTATTGACCTCGCTGGGACTCGGCGAGGCGGATGCGCGCGAACACGTCAAACGTTTCCGCCAGCACGACGAAGACCTGCTCCGCCGCCAGCACCTGGTCTACGACGACGAAGCCAAGGTGATCCAGACCTCGCGCGACGCCCGCGCCGACCTGATGAACCTGTTCGAAGCCGACGTCAAGGCGGATGTGGATGGCGAGCCGGCACCCACCACCACGCACGAGCGTTGAGCCGGCACATCGCACGACGTAGGAGCGCGCCTGAGCGCGATGAAGCTTTACCGGTAAAGCCTCATCGCGCTCGGGCGCGCTCCTACGCGGGCGCTTGTATTGCATGACTGCAATTCATTGCACGCTGTCTGCGTGCACAGCCGCCGCCCGGCGGCGGCGGCGTTTCTGTCGCTCAGCTGCGTGGCTTGCGTGTGGTGCGGGTCGACGACTTCGTCGCTGCGGCCTTGCTGCCTGCTGCGTTGCTGGTGGTCCTTGGTGCTTTTGCCACGCGCTTGCTTGCACGCTTGGTAGCGCTCTTCTTTGCCGACGTGCTCGAGGCTGCCGCTTGCGCAGGCGTGCTGGCAGACGCCGACGCTCGCTTGGTTGACGCTTTAGTTGCCTTGGACGCGCCACCCGTCCTGGTCGCTTTCTTGGCCGCCTTCTTGGTGGCTTTCTTCACCGGCGTTGCAGCACTGGCACGCGCTTCCGGCGGCCGGCGCGGTGGCGGCTTGCGGCCGGGGGTGAGCGCGCGCCAGGCGTGTCCGCCATTCATGGCCAGCAACGCATCGGCAGCCGAGGGGCCGGCGCTGCCTGCGGCGTAGTTGGGGAAGTCGCTGGCTGGCTGCTTCCAGGCATCCAGGATCGGCTGCACGATGCGCCAGGCGCCTTCCACCATGGCTGCGTCCTGGAACAGGCCCGCCTCGCCGTTCATGCAGTCCTGCAGCAGGCGCTCGTAGCCCACCGTGTATTCCTTGGGAAACCAGTCGCGATAACGGAAGTCCATGCGCACCGGCGCCAGCACGACCTGTGCGCCCGGGCGCTTGACGTCGAACTGCAGCGAGATGCCTTCATCCGGCTGGATATGCAGCACCAGCCAGTCGGGGCCGTAGCCGCCCACTTCAGTGCTGCGGAACGGTGCCAGTGGCGCCGGCTTGAAGCGGATCGCGATCTCGGTGGTGCGTTCGCGCAGGCGTTTGCCGGTGCGCAGGTAGAACGGCACGCCGGCCCAACGCCAGGTGTCGACCTGCAACTTCATCGCCACGTAGGTTTCCGTGTCCGAATCGTCCGACACGGTGTCTTCTTCGCGGTAACCGGGGACGGCGTTGCGATTGACCGCGCCGGAGGCGTATTGCCCGCGTACCACGTCTTCGGGCTTGATCGGGCGTACCGCTTCGATGACTTCCGCACGCCGGCGATGCATGGCCTCGGTGGTGAAGGCGGCCGGCGGCTCCATTGCGATCATCGCCAGCAGCTGGAACAGGTGATTGGGTACCATGTCGCGCAGGCACCCGGTGGGGTCGTAGAAGCGGCCGCGCCCTTCCACGCCGATGGTTTCGGCGGCGGTGATCTGCACATGATCGATGCGGTCGCGGTTCCACACCGGCTCGAACAGGCCATTGGCGAAGCGGAACGCCAGGATGTTCTGCACGGTTTCCTTGCCCAAGAAATGGTCGATGCGGAACACCTGATCCTCGTGCAGCACCTTGGCCACGGTGGCATTGAGCGCGACGGCGCTGGGCAGGTCGTGACCGAAGGGCTTTTCCACGATCACGCGACGCCAGCCCTGGTTTTCGCGCTGCTTGACCAGACCGGCTTCGCCCAGGTTGAGAAGCACCGGCTCGAAGAAGCGCGCGGCGGTGGCCAGATAGAACAGCACATTGCCTTGCGTCCCGTAGCGCTTGTGCAGCTTCTCCAGCACGCCGTCCAGCGCCTGGTAGGCGCCTACATCGGTGAAGTCGCCGCGCAGGTAGTGCATGCGTTCGCGCAGCCAGTCCCAGGTGTCGGTGTCGAATTCGTCGGTCTGGAATTCCGCATCGCGGCTGCTGAGCAGCTGCGTCATCGATTGGCCCATGTTGCTGCGCCAGGCGCGCTCGCTGATGTCGCCGTGGTCCATGCCGACGATGGCGAATTGCTCGCCCAACGCACCGGCGCGGCGCAGGTTGTACAGCGCCGGCATCACCAGCCGCCGGGTCAGATCGCCGCGCGCGCCAAATACCACGATGATGCAGGGCGGTGTGGTCTGTTGCTCGTTCATGGATGTGTTTCCTCTTCGCCCATGCGTCCGTGCAGGCGCAGTGCCGCATTGACCAGGGCCACGTGGGAATACCCTTGCGGGAAGTTGCCAAGCATGCGTTTTGCCCGTGGGTCGTACTCTTCGGCGAGCAGGCCCACGTCGTTGCACAGTCCGAGCAGGCGCTCGAGCAATGCGCGCGCTTCGTCGGTGCGGCCGACCAGCGCGAAATTTTCCACCAGCCAGAAACTGCAGGCCAGGAAGGTGCCCTCGCCCGCCGGCAGGCCATCGGCGCTGTCGTCGGCGCGATAGCGTTCGACCAATCCGTCGATGGTGAGCTCGCGTGCAATCACATCGGCGGTTGCCGCGATGCGTGGGTCGTCGGCCGGCAGAAAGCCGACGATGGGAATCAGCAGCAGCGATGCGTCCAGGCGGTCCGAGCCATAGCTCTGCACGAAGTGCCCGTCCGGGTGCACGCCCTTCTCCAGCACTTCGGCGCGGATCTCTTCGGCGATGCGGCCCCAGTGCGCGCGTTTTTCTGCACTGGCATGGGTGATGCCGTCGCGGGTGCCGCAATCGAACGCCAGCCAGGCCATCACCTTGGAATGCACGAAGTGGCGGCGCTCGTCACGGATTTCCCAGATGCCTTCATCGGGTTGGCGCCACAGCGTTTCCAGCGTGTCGAGGATCTTTTCCAGCAGCGAAGCAGAAGAACCATCGTCATCGGACGGCGGCGCCACGCCTTTTTCGCGCGCGTAATGGAAGGCGCCAATCAGCTCGCCGTAGACATCGAGCTGGAACTGATCCACCGCGCCGTTGCCGATGCGCACCGGGCCAGAGTTCTCGTAACCGGGCAACCAGTGCGCCTCCCATTCCTGCAGGCGGCGTTCGCCACCAATGCCGTACAGCGCCTGCAGTTGATCGGGCGAACCGGCGATGGTGCGCTGGACCCAGTCGCGGAACGAGGCAGCTTCGTCGCGATAGCCGGCCTGCAGCAAGGCGATCAGCGTGAACACCGAATCGCGTAGCCAGCAGTAGCGGTAATCCCAGTTACGCGTGCCGCCCAGATGCTCGGGCAACGAGGCGGTGGGCGCGGCCACGATGCCGCCGGTGGGCAGATAACTCAGCCCCTTCAACACCACCAGCGAGCGGCGCACCTGCTCGGTCCACGGGCCGACGTCGGTACAGCGCCGCGCCCAGCCATGCCAGAACGCGGTGGTGCGTTGCAGCGCCTGCTCCGGGTCGATCGCCGGTGGCGTGGGCTGGTGCGAAGCGCCATGGCTGAGCAGGAACCAGGTGCTCTCGCCGTCGCGCAGGGTGAAGTCCGCTTCGGTGCCCATGTCCTCGCCGTGCAGCGCCTGCGGCGAGCGCAGTGCGAGCTGATCGGGGCCGGCGATGGCGCGGATGCCGTCGTCGATACGCGTCACCCACGGCACCGTGCGGCCGTAGTTGAAGCGGAAGGTCAGGCGCATGTGCATGGGCACTTCGCCCTGCACGCAGCGTACGATGCGCACCAGGTGCTGATGCACCTCGCCGTCTACGCTGGCCACCATGAAATCGACCAGCTCCACCGTGCCGGTGTCGGTGGTCAGCCGTGTGCACAACACCAGGCTGTCGTCTTCGTAGGCACGTTCGCTGCGGAAGTCCGCTGCGGGCGCCAGTGCCCATTGCCCGTGTTGCTCGTCGCCCAGCAATGAGGCGAAAACCGCATCGGAATCGAAGCGTGGCAGACACAGCCAGTCAATGGTGCCACGGTGGTCGACCAGGGCCGCGCTGTGGCAGTTGCCCAGCATGGCGTGGTCCTCGATACGCACGCTCATCGTATGGGCGCTTCCTTCCGGCGAAAGAACATGCAGTTTTGCATGTGCGGTGTCGGGATCAGGTTACGAATACGCCGGCAAGCGCAGCAACGGTGGCACCGTGTGTTCCAGCCGACGGATCAGTGCCGGGTCCATGTAGGCATAGTCGTCGGGAATCTGCAGCGACAGCACGCGGCAATGACGCAAATGCGCGGCGAAGCGTTTGCGCAGCAACTGCAGATGGCGGCGCTCCATCACCAGCACCAGCTCGGCCTCGTGCAGCAGTTCGGGGGTGACCTGTACGTCGGCATCGGCAGCCAGACCGGCCGACTGGGCCTGCACGCCGGGCCAGTCGGCGAACACGCGCTCGGCAGTGGAGCTGCGCAGGCGGTTGCGGCTGCACACGAACAGCACCCGCAGCGGTTGCCCGCCGCGCCGGCTCAGCGGCCTTCGCGCAGGAAGCGCGCCATCGACGACACGCCCGGCAGCGCCGGTTCGAACTGGCCGGCCACATCGATGAAGCCGCGCATGATGGCGATCTCGCGCGGGGTGCGGTTGAGCGCATCGCGACGATCGGCGTCGGCACCGGCGCGCAGCAGGCGCTGCACCAGCAGCGGCAGCCCGTGCAGCGCGGCCAGATGCAGCGGGCCGAAGCCACGCTGGTCGGCCACATCCAGCGAGACGTCTTCGTCCAGCAGGCGTTCGACGCCGGCCAGCACCACCTTCTCGTCGCAGGCGGTGCCCGGTTCGGCACGCGCGCCCAGCAGCAGCAGCAACGGGCTGACCCGGCCGCCGGCCAGATGGTCCGGGTCGGCACCGGCCAGCAGCACGGTATCCAGCAGGGCCAGCAGGCGGGTCTTGTCGCGCGCGGTGAAGCCGTACAGCGCCGCGCAATGCAGCGGCGCCAGCCCCTGATCGTCGGTGGCATGCACATCGGCTGCCGCAGTGAGCAGGCGCGCCACGATGTCCGGCAGGCCCAGCGCGCAAGCCAGCATCAGCACGGTGACCCCGCCCGGCAGGCGGTGTTCGATCTGTGCGCCGGCCTGCAGCAAGGCGGCCACGATCTCGGTCTGGCGCATGCTTACCGCCGCCGACAACGGGGTGGCGCCGCTGTTGGCTGCGCGCTGCGGATCGGCGCCACGCCCGAGCAGATGCGCCACCACGCCCAGATGGCCGCCACCGGCCGCACGCAGCAGCGCGGTGCAGCCCTGCGCGTCGACGGCATCCACCGGCAGGCCCAGGTC
>NZ_JSZE01000066.1 GCF_000802365.1 Xanthomonas cannabis pv. cannabis | reverse complement strand
CTCCTACGGCATTCGGTCGCTCGGTGCGGGCTGGGCCGGTGGCGCGAGCTGCAAGCGTACCCAGACGCCATAGTGGTCCGATGCCCAGCGACCTTCGGCGTAGGGCGTATCGAACAGGATGCGGGCTTCGCGGGCGAGCAGACGGTTCTGCTGGAAGAACACGTGATCGATGCGCGCCGGCTTGTCGAAGATGTGCATGTTCAAGGTGCTGACCATGACATCGCTGGTGCGATGCACGCTGCCGTAGCTGTCGCCATACCCCTTGCGTAGCGCTTGCAGGTCCAGTGCATCGGCGGCGGTGTTGAAGTCACCGGCAATCACCACCGGCGCCTGTGCACTGGTGGAGGAAACAAACTCCAGCAGATCGCCGACCTGGCGCGTGCGTGTGGCGGTGCCGCGCGCATCGGCACGTTCGTTGAGATGGGTGACGTAGACGTTGACCGGCTGGCCGTCGACGTCGATCTGCAGATGCGCGGCAACCCGATAGTCGTCCAGCGGCTGCAGCAGGCGCTCGTGGCGCGCCAGCACCCTGCGCCGGGTCAGCAGCGCATTGCCGTAGCGCTTGGGCGCACCCACAGGATCGACCGAGACGAAGATGACCTGGTACCCAAGCTTCCGCGCCAGCCAAATGGCCTGGTTTTCCACGCTGCCGCGCCGCTCGATGACCTCCTGCAGTGCGATCACGTCCGGCGCCAGCTGCCTGAGTTCCTTGGCGATATGCGCGCGACGGCCTGGCCAGTCCTCGCGGTCGTGATGCAGGTTGAGCGTGACCAGGGTCATCTCGCGCGCCTGCGCGGTGGCGGCAGTCGCCGGCCCTGATCCGGCAACCACCGCGGCCGCGCCATGCGGCTTCGCTTGATCAGTCTCCAGCCGCACTTCCGCCGGCCCGGCCTGGGCAGCCGCAGAGCACGCCCCCAACAGCGCCACCGAGGCCAGCATCAGGCTGCGGTGGCGCCACTGCCCTGCCCGTCGCGGACAAGGCACGAGCGTCATTGCGCGGCCTTCTCGGCCCGCCGCACCGCGCCGGGCACATCGATCTGCACTGTGGCCGGCAGCTGCTGGATGCGCAGCTCGCCGTTCTGCCACTCGACCGATTCGCCGTTGACGCTGGCCTTGCCCGGTTCGCCCTGGTATGGCCACGCAAACACCACACCGCCCGGCGGCATCAGCAAGCCGGGTTGCAGCTGCAATTGCAGCTGTTTTTCGCTGCGCTGCAGGCTGTAGTTGAGGCGGCCATACGGCGTACGCAGTTCGGCAATGCCGATGCCCTTGCCTTCGAACCAGCGCGTCGGGGTGCCGGCGGCGATCACGATGCTCTGGTCGGATTCGCGGGTGTAGGCAAACATGTCCAGCACCGAGCGGACGAAATCCGACGCCACCCAGGCATGCGGCAGGTCGCCGACGAAGAACGGCGTGCGCGGAGTGCGCGAGACCACTTCGGCCCACTGGTTCCAGGGCTGCGGCGCGCGATCCTTGAAGAAGAATGCCGTCGCATCCCAGGCGCGCTCGCGCCAGCCCAGCCGCACGAAGGCGGCGACGTTGCGCCATTCGTATGGGGTGTAGTCCTTCCACTCGCGCTTGCTGTCGCGGCGGTCGGAGAACTCCTTCCAGTAGCGCTCGAAGGTGTTGTTCAACAATTCCTGCGGCAGGCGCTGCTGCTCGCCCCCCGGCGTGAGCGCGATGGTGGTGGAGGTGGCGTCGAAATCACCGAGTTCGGCCGAGCCGGGCAGGAAATCGAGGTTGTGCTGGCGCACCGCGGCACCGAGCGAGGCGATCAGGTCGCCACTGAATTCATCGCGTGCGGCACCGAACCGGGCGGCGTCCTCCGGCTTGTCGAGCGCGCCAGCCAGCATGGCGGCGTCCTTGTAGCCGCGCAGCGCCCAGAAATTGTCCCAGTACGAATGCACCGGCTTGGCCGAATAGCCTTCGTGGCTGATCGACACCGGCATCATTCCGTAGAAGGCCGGGTTGCGCATGAAGTTATCTTCGGTGCGTTCGCTGGCGCGCAGTTTTTCCATATAGTCGTAGGCGCCGGTGACGTGCGGCCACATCTTTTCCAGGAACGCCTTGTCGCCGGTGTAGCGGTAATACTCGGCGATGTTGTAGATCAGCTCGCCATGGCTGTCGTTTTCCGGCACCGGGTCGCTGCCGCGGTCATCCACGCAGCACGGCACCATGCCGTCGGCGAACTGGAACGGCGCAAACCAGTCGACATAGTCGCGCACCACGTCTTCGCGGCCCAGCCGCAGCAGCCCTTCGGAAATCATCGCGCCGTCGCGGATCCAGCTGCGCGAGTACGAACGCGTGCCCGGCTGCAGACGCGGGCCGATGCGCGAGATCAGCATGTGCGCCAGTGCGGTACGCAGCGTATCGACCACCGGCTTGCCTTCGGCCGGCACGCTGATGCGCACGCGATCGAGCTTGCCGCGCCATTGCTGCGCCACTTGTTGTTGCGCGGTGTCGGCATCGAAACCGGCCGGCAGCTGCGCTGCGCCGGTCTGTGGGATCACCAGCGCCACTTCACGCCGTTGGCCCGGTTCCAGCTTCCAGCGGTACAACAACACGCCCGAGGCCAGGCCGGTTTCGTCCTTGACCTGGGTAATGGTCGGCGGCGTGGCCGCGGTGAGGTGGCTGACATCCATGCCGCTGTCGAAGGCACTGGCAAAACCGGCATCCGGCCGCTGCACGGCGAACACGCGCGGCTTGCCATTGACGTTGACCTGGCCACCGTCCACCGCCAGCTGGTCGATGCGGCTGACGCCGCCCAGGGTGTTGAGGAACTGCGCCGGCGGGTTGACCTGGAACGGCCGCACCGCGAGCGCCAGGGTGAACTCGCGCGCGTCCTTGCCGGTGTTGTGCAGTTGGTAACGCGCAACCAATTGCGCCTGCTCCGGAGTGCCCTGCACGAAGGCAGTCACACGCAGATTCATCAGGTCGTGATGCCAGTCGACGCTGGGAATCGGCAGGTAGTCGTCCTGCAGGCTCTGCTCGCTGCTCACATCGGACCAGTGCAGCAGCTTGCCGCCGGTGACCACGAACGGTTCGATGCTGAAACCGCCCTTGCCCACCTCCACCGCACCGTCTTCGCCGATCAGGCCCTGCTCCGTGCCGCCGTCCAGGCCGATGATGGTCCAGTACGGCTGCTCGCCGGAGAACCCGCGCGGGTAGCTGCCGCGCGGCAGCTGCGCGGCGAGCGACTTGATGAAATCATTCGGCGTTGCCGCGAATGCCAACGGCTGCAGCTGCACTTCCTTGATGCCGTAGCGCCAGTTGGGGCCGTCCTTGAGGTCGAAGCGCAGGTAGCGCGCCTCGGTATCGGGCAGCGCCAGCCAATCGGTACCACCCGCACCGGCGCTGACGGTGCGCAGGTCGCGCCAGCTGCGCCCATCGGCCGAGGCACGCACCACGTATTGCGAAGCCTGCAGGCCGGGCACCCACTGCACCACGGCGCCGCCGAATTCGCGCACCTTGCCCAGGTCCAGCGTGACCGTCTGCTGCTTGACCGCGCCGCTGAGCCAGAAGGTATCCGGCTTGCCGTCGGCCAGGCGTTGTTCCAGCGCGGGCGCGGTGTCGGTGATGGCCTCGGCCTTCAACGGCGAGGTGTCTTCCGGCGGCAACGGGGTGAGGGCCAACCGATCGAAGCACACCGTGCCCTTGCCGCCCACCTTGTTGTAGATGGTGAACTCCACATCCGCGCTGCTGCGCAGTTGCTTGTCCGCACCCGGGCCCCAGGCCTTTTCGATGTTGCGCTTGCGGTAGTTGAACGTGGTCCAGTTTTTCGGGAAGGTGAAGCCCGGCCGGTTGACCCACCACACGTTGTCGCCGCTGGCATCGATGAGCTTGAGCTGCAGGTCGTTGGAGGGCGACTCGCCGCGCACCGCGAACGACATCCGGTAGTTGTCCGGATAGGTGATCGGCAAATTGCGACGGATGCCGACATAGCCGGACACGCCATTGAAGTTGTAGTCCAGGCACAGCGCATGCCCGCCCGAGCTGGTGGCCACCGGCCGCAGCGAACCGCTGACCTGGTTGGAGACCACCAGGCGCCACGCGCCGATGTCGTTGAAACCGTCGAGCACGCGCTCCTGCGCCTGCGCCACGCCCGCAGACGTGACGAAAGCGGCCATGGCACACAGTCGCAGGAACACTGGTTTCACCCCTTCACACTCCCCAGCAGAAGACCTTGGATGTAGTAACGCTGCAGCGCCAGGAACAATAGCAGTACCGGAATCACCGTCACCACTGCACCGGCCATCATCAGTTCCACGTCCATGATGTGCTCGCGCGACAGCGCCGCCAGCGCCACCGGCAAGGTGTATTGCTCCTGGTCGGTCAGCACGATCAACGGCCACATGAAGTCATTCCACGAGCCCATGAAGGTGAAGATGGTCAGGGTAACCAGCACCGGCTTGAGCATCGGCAGCACGATCTGGAAGAAGATCCGCATCTCGCTGGCGCCATCGATGCGCGCGGCCTCGATCAATTCATCGGGAATGCTGCGCGCGTACTGGCGCACCAGAAAGATGCCGAACACCGTGGCCAAGGCCGGCACCACCACCCCGCCGATGTTGTTGACCAGGTGCAGCTGCTTCATCAGCAGGAACAGCGGCAGCATCGCCACCTGCGCCGGGATTACCAGCGCGGCCATCAGGATCTTGAAGATGCGCTCGCGGCCGACAAACTGCAGCTTGGCAAACGCATAGCCGGCCATGGTGTTGATCAGCAGCGATCCCAGCGTAATCAGCCCGGACACCAGCAGGCTGTTGGCGAAGTTGCGCGCCATGCCGGTGCGCGCAAACAGCTCGTGGTAGTTGGCGGTGGTGAACGCCGAGGGCAGCATCGGCGGCGGAAACCGGCTGGCCTCGCCGGTGGGCATGAACGACACCGACAGCATCCATAGCAGCGGCGCCAGGCTGATCAGGGCCAGCACCAGCAGGCCGCCGTTGATCAGCACGGCATTCCAGCGCGACTCGCCGACATCACGGCTCATATCAGGTCCTTCTTGCGGCCAAAGCGCAACATCACGGTGGTCACCGCCAGGATGATCAGGAACAACAGGAATGCCACTGCCGACGCGCGGCCGAGGTTCCACCACTTGAAGCCTTCTTCGAACATGAAATACAGCACGCTGACGGTGCTCTGCAGTGGGTCGCCGCGGGTCATCACGTAGGGTTCGGCAAACAGCTGGAAATAGCCGGAAATGGTGATCACGCCAACCACCATCAGCACCGGGCCGAGCATCGGCAAGGTGATGTGCAGGAACTGCTTCCAGCGCGAGGCGCCGTCGATGCGCGCGGCCTCGTACAGGTCCTGCGGGATCGCCTGCAGCCCGGCCAGGAAGATCACCATGTTGTAGCCGAAGTTCTTCCACACCGCGAACAGCATGATGGTGGGCATGGCCCAGCGCGGGTCGCCCAACCAGTCGATCGGGGCGATGCCCAGATGGCTGAGGCCGAAGTTCACCAGGCCGTATTTGATGTGGAACAGGTAACGCCAGATCACCGCCACCGCCACCAGGGTGGTCACCACCGGGGCGAACAAGGCGGTACGGAACAAGGCCTTGAAGCGCGAGGCCTTGGCATTGAGCAAGAGCGCGGCGCCGAGCGAGACGCCGATCGACATCGGCACGCCCAGCAGTACGAAGTACGTGGTGTTCCAGAGCGACTTCCAGAACAACGGCGTCTGCAGCAGTTCGACATAGTTGCCCAGGCCGACGAAGCGCAGATGGCTGCTGTCGGCCAGTGCGTACAGGTCGAAGTCGGTGACGCTGAGCACCAGCGCGGCGAACACCGGCACGCCGAAGAACATGCCCAGCACCATGATCGACGGCGCGGCAAACACCCAGCCGGCGACGGAATTGCGTTTCATCATGGTGCGGCTCCCTGGCCCGCGGCGGCGGCTGGCGTGACGATTTCTGCAGACGGCGCTGCTGGGGGTGTGGCCGTCTCACCGGCCGGACCGACATGCCCGCCCTCCTGCTCGAAGATCCAGCGGCGCTTGGCCAGAATTTCGTCCACACGTTGATCCAGTTCCTGCACCGCGGCGTCGTGCGATTGACCGCCGCGCACCACGCGCTCGGTCACCAGACGCATTTCCTGCACGATGCGCTCCCACTCCAGCACCTTCGGCGTGGCCTTGACCCGCTCCAGCTGGTCGCCGAAGGCATGCGCCAGTTCGTCGTTGGCCAACGACGGCAACTTCCAGGTACTGCGGCGCGGCGGCAGGTCGCCGATGATGGCGTGGAAACGCGCCTGCACCGTGGGCTGGGAGAGGTATTCGATCAGCTTCCAGCCGGCGTCCTTGTGCTGGGACGACTTGAAGATCACGAGGCTGGAGCCGCCGGCAATGCCCGCACCCAGGCCGTTCGGCCCAGGCAATGCAGCGGTGCCCCACTTGCCTTCCATGCCCGGCGGCTGGCGCAGCTTGAACTCGCGCACGTTCCAGGGCCCGGACAGGTAGAACGCGTAGTAGCCATTGAAGAATTCGTACCAGACGTTGGACACCTGGGTCTCGGAGACCTTCGGCGCCCAGCCCTTCTGGTACATGCCGTCGTAGAAGCCAAGCGCCTTGCGGAAACCGGCGCCGCGGAAGTTGCCGTAGTTGTCGTGGTCGCGCAGCAGGCGGTCGTCCTGCTGCAGCGCGAACGACAGCTGCTGCTCGAACTCGTTGAGCGGCATCAGGATGGCGTAGCGGTCGGGGCCGACCTTGCGCTTGATCGCCGCCATCACCTGTTCCATCTCCGCCCAGGTCTTGGGCATTTCGCTATAGCCGGCCTCGCGCAGCAGATCTTTGCGATAGAACAGCAGGCGCGTGTCCACATACCACGGCACCCCGTACAGCGTGCCATCGACCACGTTGGTGTCCCACACGCCGGGAAAGTAGTCGGCCGGGTCGACGATCGTCGAGCGCGCCACATACGGCTGCATCGGCTCCAGCGTGTCGAGCAGCGCAAATTCCGGCAGCCAGGTGTTGCCGAGCTGGCACACGTCCGGCAAGCCGTCGGCGGCGAAGGCGGTGAGCAGTTTTTCGTGCGCCGCGGTCATCGGGATGTTTTGCACATCGACGTGGATGTCCGGGTTCTGCTTTTCGAAGTCGGCCACCAGCTCGGCGACCACTTCGGCTTCCTTGCCCATGGCCCAGAAGCGCACGGTGGTCTTGGCAGGGTCGGAGCGATTACATCCCGCCGCACCTGCACACAAGGCGGCGGCCAACATCAACAGTTTCAAAAGGCGCACGGATTACTCGGGTTTTTGGCGTTGCGAAGGGTCTTGCTGGGCCTGGGCGGCGGCGGCACGCGATTCGGCCATGCCCAGCGAGCGGGCAGCTGCCTTTTGCTCGTCCTTCTGCGGCAACGGCTGCGGCTCACCCTCGGGCGTGAGCCAGCCACCGGTGAAGCCGGCGCGTTCCAGACCAGCGCGGATGTAGGAGTTCTTTTTCATCACCGTCCAGACGAATTCGTTCTGGTAGTTGGCAATCATCGCCAGGATCGGGCCCTGGTCGATGGCGATGTAATCGCTGGCCACCCAGCCGCGGTCCGGCACCATGCGCCCGGTCTTGAGCGGAATGTCGTAATTGAAGCTGGGGTTGAACGAGTCCAGGAACCCGTAACTGGAATACAGGAAGTTGCCGTAGCGCTTGTGCATTTCCTCGGTGGCCGGGATCACCACTTCCGGGGCGAACACGATCGAGGAGATCGCCGCCGACGGCACGATGGTGCCGTCGTCGAAGTTCTCGCGCAGGCCGGCGCCGCGCGAGGAGTAATGGCGGAACTGGCGCTGCTCGCCGCGGTATTCCTGGCTGGTGTTCTGCGGGCCGTCGCCGGCGGTCAGGCCCCAGACGTTCTCGCCGTAGTCCTTCCACTTCATCGGGTTGTCGATGGCGTAGTCGCGCTGGGCCAGGGTGGCGCGGCGGCTGTTGAGGAAATAGTCGATGCCGCGTTCGCGCATGTACTGGTCCTGGATATCGCGGAAGTCGATCCAGACATGGCTGTACTGGTGGCCGAACAGCGGGCCGAAGGACAGGTATTCCTGGCCCTGGTACACGCCCCAGTCGTTGTTGTAGGTGCGGGTCCAGCTGGTCCACGCTTCCGGGTCGACGCCGTGCGTGGGCGAGCCCAGCGCGAGGATGTACAGCATCATCGCCTCGTTGTAGCCCATCCAGTCGTGGTCGATGAAGCCGCTCTCGGGGAACCAGCCCATCGAGATCAGCGGCGCACGCTGCTGCAGCCAGCGCCAGTCCACGCGCTTGTAGAGCGTATCGGCAATCTGGCGGATTTCTTTTTCGCGCGGGTCCTCGCCGTCGTAATACGACTGGGTGAACAACACGCCCATCATCAGCAGTGCGGTGTCCACGCTCGACAGTTCGACCCAGCTGTCGTAGCGGTTGCCCTGCTGCATGTCGAGAAAGTGGTAGTAGAAGCCCTTGTACCCGGCCCGACCGGTCCGCTGCGGCCCCATCGGCGCGTCGCGGAAGAATTTCAGGGTGGTCAGGGTGCGGTCGATCGCCTGATTGCGGCTGACCCAGCCGTTCTCGATGCCGATCGGATACGCGGTCAGCGCGAACCCGACCGAGGCGATGCTGGCAAACGGACGCGACGGAAACCGGTCCGGGGACAGTCCGTTGAGTTCATTGGTGGTGTCCCAGAAGAACTGGAACGTGCGGCGTTCGATGTCCGAGAACAGCGGCGGCAGCGGCGGCTTGACCGGTTTGGGCGGCAACTGCGCCTCGATCAGGATGACTTTCACCGGCGCCTTCTTTTCGGCCACCTTGGGTTCCTCGGCCTGTTTACAGGACGCCAGCAGCAGCGCGCCCAGCAATAGTGAAATCGTCAACCAACGCGACGTGTTGCCCCTGTCCATCCGCCCCCCGCTCGTGTAATCGATTACATCTCGCACGCCAACCTACCCTATCCAAGCGCCGAGTTCGACCGCCCCGGCAGTGTGCCGGGGCGGTCGAGGACCTTACCAGTCCAGACCGAAGGCCAGACGGAAAGTACGCATCGGCGACGCCAGCACACCGGTCGGTGTGCCGTAAGCCGTGTTCAAGTCAGCCAGTGTCCCGGTGTCGCCGTTAAAGTTGGCGTAGTTCACCCAATTGAACACGTTGAGGATATCCGCACGCACGTTGAATTTGACACCTGCGCCGGTATCCCATTGCTTGTTGGCCGCAATGCTGAACTCCTTGTAGCCCAGCGTGCCGTCCGGCTTGAACTGGATGATGTCGCATTGATCGTTGCCGGCAAGGCAATTCTGGCCGTAGCGCGCAGTCTGGCTGGCCAGCGACAGCTTGCCGGACAGCTTGATCTCGTACGGCAACTCATAGATGCCGGTGACCACCAGGCGGTTCTTGGGAATGCCGCCGGCTTCACGCCAGCCGTAATCCTGGATACGTTCGCGGTCCAGCGCGTAGTGCTCGCCGAACTGGCGGTTCTCCTTGGCATCGGAATAGGTATAGGCCACGGTCAGGCCCCAACCGGAGTCTTCGTCGAACGGCTTTTCGATCTGCAGCGCGAGCTGGTTGTTGCGGGTCTCCACGCCATTAGTGCCCAGCACGATGGCGCTGTAGCCATCCGGGCCGTCGGTCGGCACGCCCGAGGTGGTGCCCGGCTGGAAGAACGAACCGTCGGGCAGACGGTTGCCGCGCAGGAAGGCAAAGCCGTCGTGGCTTTCGATGCGACTCAGGGTGACATCGGTGAACCAGTCCTGGCCCCACAGCGGCACCATGTTGCGCATGCCGATGCTGAATTGGTCGGAGTACGGGGTCTTGATGTTGTTGTCGATCAGGTAGATCTCGCGCCCGCCGCCGCCGGCACTGGTGGCCGCCAGCGCATCGAGCCCTTGCTGGGTGCTGTAGGCCGGATTCCACGCCGTGCACGGGTCGCCCAGGCACGCACCGTTGTTGGCGCTGGTGAAGTAGTAGCTATACGACTTGAACGAGTTGTTGAGCTGTTCCAAGGCCAGGTAGTCGAAGATGTTGCGGTCGTAGGCACGGCCGGCACCGCCATAGATCACGTGGGCCTGGTCGCCGAACAGGTCGTAGGACGCGCCCAGGCGCGGCTGCCAGGCATCCTTGAAGGCCTTGCGGTTGTTGCCGGTGCTGATGAAGTTGTTGATGTTGTAGTTGGCGTTTTGCAGGTTGGGCCAGTTCTGCAGCGCACCGGCCACATCCGTCGGGGTGACGAAGTCCAGGAAGGCCGGGGTTTCTTCGTAGTCGTAGCGCACGCCCAGGTTCAAAGTCCAGTGCTCGTTGACCTCCCAATCGTCCTGCAGGTAGATGCCGTATTGCTTGTTCTTGGACACCACCGACCCGCCACCTTCCACCAGCGGCGCGCCGAAGCGCACGCGGTACGGCGTCTGCACGTCGGTGAGGATGTTGTAGTAGTACTGCGGGTTGGCCGGATTGAACTGGGTCGAGTCCAGATCGATGCTCTTGAACTTCACGCCCATCTTGATGGTGTGGGCGCCATGCCATTCCAGGCTGTTCAAGGTCAGGTCGTCCTGGAAGGTCCAGCCCTTCTGGCCCTTGCGCTGGAAGCTGCTGCCGGCGCCGGCAGACAGGACTTCGTCCTCGATCCCGCGCACCGGCACGTAGCTCAGCACGTAGCCGGTGCCGTCGTTGAGCGGCGCCTGGTTCCAGAACGCGCTTTCGTAGCTCAGGTTGGCTTCGTTGAGGAAATTGGCGCCGCTGTACTGCCAGCGCAGGTTGGCGCGCTTTTCTTCCTGGCCGTTGACGCTGCCGTGCTCGTAGGTCGAAGTGCGGCCGACGTCGTTGAGCTCGTCTTCCTTGCGGTACTTGCCGGTCAGCTCGAACAGGTTGTTCTCGCCGATGGTCCAGTCGATCTTGCCGAAGTACAGGTCTTCCTTGAACGGCGTGCTGTAGGTGGCCACCAGCGGCTGCAGCTGCGCCGGCAGCTGGTCGATACGGTCGGAATAGATCGAGCCGGGGATCACCACGTTCGGCGTGGTGTATTCCTTGGCTTCATAGGCGATGAAGAAATGCGCCTTGTCCTGGAGGATCGGGCCGCTGAAGGTGGCGCCGTACTGGGTTTCCTCGAAGTCGTCGCGCACGCCGGCCTTCTTCTCCAGCGGGCTCTCCTCGCGCCAGCCGTCGTTGCTGGTATCCCAGAAGAAGCTGCCATGGAAATCGTTGGTGCCCGACTTGGACGAGGCCACGATGGCCGCGCCGCTGACCTGATCGAACTCGGCCTTGTAGTTGGAGGTGATGACCTTGTATTCGCCGATCGCCGACTGCGGGAACGGGTTGCCGCGGCTGGAATCCTGGCCGCTCACGCCGCCGGTCAACACGTAGTTCTTCTGGCTGACACCGTCGATATAGACGTTGGTGCCCTCGGCCGAGGTGGCGCCCGAGCGCACCTTGGTGGTGCCGTTGGCGTCGCGGGTGAACTGCACGTTCGGCACGGTGTCGGCCAGTTCCAGGAAGTTGCGCGTGGCACGCGGCAGGTTCTGGATCTGCACGTTGGAGATGTAGGTGGCGTTTTCGGAGGTACGGGTTTCCACCAGCACCGGTGGCGCCTTGACCTGCACCGCATCCAGCGTGGTGGCGTTACCACCGGCCGCCGTGGCCGGCTCGCCGCCGACGCCCAGGTTCAGGGTGGCCGTCTGGCCGACCTGCACCGTCACGTTCTGCGAGCTGGTCTGGCCGTTGGCGGTGACGTCGATGCGATAGGAGCCCGGGGGCAGGCCACCGACCGAGTAACCGCCGTTGCCGACCTGCACGGTCCGGGTCAGTCCGGTGGCGAGATTGGTCGCGGTGACCTGGGCCTGCGCCGCAGGTGCAGCGTCGACGGTGACCTGGCCGCGAATGGTCGCCGCGGTGCTCTGCGCAAATGCAGGCGCGGCGCCCAGCAGCAGGCAGCTGGCCAGGGCGCAGCTGAGCAGCTTGCGCGCCGGGCGCGCGGTATGGGAGTGGTGGTGGCGCATTGGTCCCTCCAGGGATCGGTACAGATTGTTGTTGTGGCGTTGCGGTCTTGCAGGAACGACCGCTGCGGGGGCAGCGGGAGCGGACAGGACGTCCGCGAAAAGGTCAGCCGCCGGCGTCGCCGGCACCGCAGGACGCACGGATCACCAGCTCGGGCCGCAGCAGTTGGCGCAGGCCGTCGTCACCGCCGGGGGTCTCGACCAGCCGCATCAGGCGGGTCATTGCCTGCTCACCCAGGCGCGCGATGCTGACCCGCATCGTGGTCAGCGCCGGGTGCACGAAACGCGCCAGCGGGATGTCGTCGAAACCGGCCAGCGCAACATCGTCCGGAACCCGGATATCGGCCTGCGCAAACGCGTAGAGGCAGCCCAGCGCGGTCATGTCGTTGGCCGCGAACACCGCATCGGGCAGGGGGCCGGCGGCCAGCATGGCCAGCCCGGCGCGGTGGCCGGAGGCTTCGTCGAAGTCGCCGGCATATTCGATGCCCTGCGCCTGCTCACCGTGTGCGGCCATCGCGTCACGAAACCCGCGCAGGCGCTCACGCGCATCGAAATTGAGCGCCGGCCCGCCGATGAAGGCGATGCGCCGGTGTCCGGCCCCCAACAGGTGCTCGGTCATCGCCATGGCACCGGCGTGGTCGTCGATGCTCAGCACCGGATAGCCGGCTCCGGGCAGGTGGGCATTGATCAGCACCGTGGGCAGCGACTGCGGCAGGTTGTCGGTCAGGAAACCGGGCTGCTCGGCATACGGCGAGAGCACCAGCAAGCCATCCACCCGGCCCCGCATCGAGCGCAGCGCCCTGCCCTGGGCCTCCGGATCTCCGTGATAGCTGGACACCAGCAGGTGCTGGCCGGCGGCGCGGGCGGCGCCATCGATGCCACGGATCAACTCGGAAAAGAATTCGCCATACAGGTCCGGCAGCACCACGCCCAGGGTCTGGGAGCGCCGGCTGCTCAGGCTGCGCGCAGCAGCGTGCGGGCTGTAGCGCAGCCGTTCGGCGACCTCCATGACGTGCTGGCGCACCGGCCCGGCCACGTTGTCGTGCCCGTTGAGCGCGCGCGACACCGTCGCCACGGACACCTGTGCTTCCCGTGCAACATCTTTGATGGTGACCGCACCCTTGGCCATGCGTGTCGCCCTCCGCGACCGGCTTTCCAAAACTGGCGCGGACTGTAAGCGTTTTCATAAGCGTGCGTAAACCCCTGTCTTCACGCGTGTGAAACCGCTTACAGATCAAGCATCTGCAAGTGATGAATACGTGAAGCAATGTGCTGCGGCGCAACAAATACGTGCCCATGTGTCCACAAACGAAGCACAACGCGGATCACGGTTGGCACTTATCTCCGCGGTGTGACCGGCGCGGGCATGACCACTCGGCAAGGCGTGTCGGGCTGCTGACGGCGCGCGGGCGACGTTCATGACAGCGGCGCGCCAGCGTGGCTACCAGGGGCTGACTCTCTATCATGTGGTGCCTCGCAAGGAGTCCGCAGAAACAGTGCGTGATGGGCCAGCGCCCGGCAACGCAGCCGCGCTCAGGTGCGCTACGGCTATGCAATGGAGGTGCTGCCAGGCGTCATGGCTGGGTCGTCCACCCGGGCACTGCCGCGCCCGTCGGAGCGCACCCGGGCGCGACAGAGCGTTACCGATAAAGCCCCGTCGCGCCCGGGTGCGCTCCTGCACGACGCGGCCTGGTCGCTCCGGCTAGCCGGCCTCCCCCGGCGCCAATGCCTCGATCGACAAGGCATGGATATCGGTCTGCATCATCTCGCCGACGGCCGCGTATACCGCGCGGTGGCGCGCGAGCGGCGGCTTGCCGGCGAAGGCAGCACTGACCACGCGCACATTGAAGTGCCCGCGCCCGTCGCGTGCGCCGGCATGGCCTGCGTGGCGGTGACTGTCATCCACCACCTCCAGCTCGGTTGGCGCCAGCGCCGCCTGCACCGCCGCGCGGATTCGCTCGGCCCGGCTCATGGCAACACCCGCCGGAACGGGCGGACCTCCGTGCGCACGTACACGCCGGCCTCCACGTACGGGTCGGCGTCGGCCCATGCGCGCGCATCCTCCAGCGCGTCGAACTCGGCAATCACCACACTGCCGCTGAAGCCGGCCGGACCGGGATCCTCGGCGTCGATGGCCGGGCATGGGCCCGCCACCAGCAAGCGGCCCGCTGCCGCCAAGGCCTGCAGGCGCGCCAGATGCGCCGGTCGCGCCTGCTGCCGCGCCGCCAGGGCGTCGGCCCGGTCATACCCCTCGATTACGTACCACACACGCCACCTCGCCAGAACTTGAAGATCACCGCCCGATTCTAGCCGCGTCAGTGCTGGACACCGCCCCCGCGCACGCATTACCCTTGGCACCACTGCACACGCAACCGGACGCAGCGGCCCGTCGGCCCAGGCCCCACGCCACACTCGACGAGCGATTCGCTGCCCACCGCCGGCTCGCGTAGATGACCTCCTCGCTGTTCCGTCGCCGCATGCCACGCGGCGCACGTTATATGTGGATTTGTAGGATCGTGCCGGCCCAGGCACGACATTGATCGTAATAACTCAAGGCAAAGCCCTGCAGGCGCGGCTTCAGACCGTGGCCGGCGACCGTAAGACCCGATGTCGACCTGATGAATTCCGAACTCGCGCACGTCGCGACTCCGCCAGCCACGAGCGCGCCGCCACAGCAGCAGGAAATGCCGCTGGCGGTGGTGCATGGGCAGCCGGTGCTGCAGATCCCGCAGGATCTGTATATCCCGCCAGACGCGCTGGAAGTCATCCTGGATGCCTTCGAAGGCCCGCTGGACCTGCTGCTGTACCTGATCCGGCGCCAGAACCTGGATATTCTGGATATACCCGTGGCCGAGATCACCCGGCAGTACGTGGACTACATCAATGTGATGCAGGAGCTGCGCTTCGAACTGGCCGCCGAATATCTGGTGATGGCCGCGATCCTGGCCGAGATCAAGTCGCGCATGTTGTTGCCGCGCCCGCCGAGCCAGGATGGCGAAGAAGAAGATCCGCGCGCCGAGCTGGTACGCCGCCTGCAGGAATACGAGCGCTTCAAGCAGGCCGCCGAGGATCTGGACACCCTGCCCCGCATGGGTCGCGACAGCGCGCCGGTGCAGGCGCATCTGCCCGAGCGCGCGGCGGTCAAGCTGCCGCCGCCGGTGGAACTGAAAGAAATGCTGATGGCGCTGTACGACGTGCTCAAGCGCGCCGAGCTGTTTACCGGCCATGCGATCAAGCGCGAGGCGCTGAGCGTGCGCCAGCGCATGGGCGATGTGCTGAGCCGCCTGGACGACGGCAGGTTCTATCGCTTCGAGTCGCTGTTCACTGCCGAGGAAGGCAAGCTCGGTGTACTGGTCACCTTCCTGGCGCTGCTCGAATTGGCCAAGGAGCAGTTGCTGGACATCGTGCAGGAAGCGCCACTGGCGCCGATCTACGTGAAGTCGCTGGCGTTGGGAAATACCAACGCGCCGCTGCAATTCTCCAGCGAATTCGATGACAGCGATGCTGCCAACGAACCTATCTGAAGCCGATCACCGAATGGATCAAGCGCTGATCACCCGCATCATCGAAGCCGCCCTGCTGGCGAGCAGCCAGCCGCTGACGCTGGCGCAATTGCAGGGTTTGTTTCCGGAAGAAGAACCCGCGCCGCCCGGCAGCGTGGAGCGCGCGCTGGAACTGCTGCGCGAGGGCTGCGCCGAGCGCGGCGTGGAACTGGTCGAGGTGGCCTCGGGCTTCCGCTTCCAGGTCAAGGCCGAGGTGCATGGTTGGGTGGCACGGCTGTGGACCGAGCGCCGCACCAAGTACACCCGCGCAACGCTGGAAACGTTGGCCTTGATTGCCTACCGCCAGCCGATCACCCGCGGCGAGATCGAGCAGGTGCGCGGCGTGGCAGTCAGCAGCAACATCATCCAGGCGCTGGAAGAACGCGAGTGGATCCGCGTGGTCGGCCACCGCGATGTCCCGGGCAAGCCCGCCCTGTTCGGTACCACCAAGGGCTTTCTGGATTACTTCGGGCTCAAGCGATTGGACGAGCTGCCGCCATTGTCTGAGTTGAAGGACATCGCCGAGCTGGAACCGCAGCTGCCGCTGGACCGCGACGGGCAACTGGATGGCGCCGTGCCGGCGTCGGCAGCGATGCAGACCGCACAGGATCAGGCAGATGCCGATGCGGCTGGCGCTGAAGGCGCCGATGCGGATGCAACTGCTGACGGCGCCGACGTTGATGGCGCTGATGCAGACGCCACCACCGCTGACGCCGCGGCCGATGACAGCGACATCAGCGCGACGCAGGAGGATCTGGAAGCGCCCGTGACCGCCGCGGTGGCAAGCCAGGACAGCCGTTCCCAGGCAGCGACCGATCATCAGGCCAATGCCGGGCGCGATCCCGAAACAGACATCGACACCGTTGCCGACCAGCACGCGCCGGCAACGGCCAGCGATGCCGGGGTCGACCAGCAACACCACGCTCTTCACGACGCCATCGACATGGACGATGCCGACGTGACGGGCGCGCAGACACCGCAACACCCCGGGCATGCCCCGGTGCAGGACCAGGATACGCACCACCCAGATGACGCCCGCGAGGGCGACCCCGACACCGCGCCGGGAACGCGCGCGGATGCAGTGAACGAAGACGAAGACAACGCCGTCGCGACGACGACCGTGGCTGTTGACGAAGCCGATTCCGACCCAGAGGCCGACCCGCAACGCGGCGGCCGGAGCCAGACACATGAGTGACACCCCCCGCAAGCTGTCGTTGAACAAGCTTTCCCTCAAGCGCGACAGCGCGCCCGAAGCGCCCAAGCTGGAAGAGCGCCTGCACAAGGTGCTGGCCCAGGCCGGCCTGGGCTCGCGCCGCGCGCTGGAGCAGCGCATTGCCGATGGCCTGATCAAGGTCAATGGCGCCGTCGCGCAGACCGGCATGTCGGTGCGCAGCGGCGACAAGATCGAACTGGACGGCCGCAGCTTCGTGGCCAGCGCGCTGACCGAACCGTCGCGCGTGCTGATCTACAACAAGCCCGAAGGCGAAGTGACCACGCGCGAAGATCCCGAAGGCCGCCCGACCGTGTTCGAGTCGCTGCCGGCACTGAAGGGCTCGCGCTGGATCGCCATCGGCCGCCTGGACATCAACACCACCGGCCTGTTGCTGCTGACCACCGACGGTGAGCTGGCCAACGCGATGATGCACCCCTCCTACGAGGTCGAGCGCGAGTACGTGGTGCGCGTGCGCGCCCCGGAAGGCGAAGAGACCGTCTCCGACGCCATCATCGAGCGGCTGTCGCGCGGTGTGTTGCTGGAAGACGGCGGCGCCAAGTTCGACGAGATCGAGCGCATCGGCGGCACCGACTCGCACGACTGGTTCCGCGTGGTCGTCAAGGAAGGCCGCAACCGCGAAGTGCGCCGCCTGTGGGAATCGCAGGGCTGCCAGGTCAGCCGCCTCAAGCGCAGCCGCTACGGCAAGATCTCGCTGCCGCGCGAACTGCTGCGTGGTCAGTCGGTGGAAGTGGCGCAGGAGAAGGTGGAAAGCCTGCGCGCCGAACTCAAGCTGGAAGAAGGCGCGCCGTCGGCGCTGACCCTGCAGCCGGTGATCGGCCAGCGCCGCGCCGCCAAGTCCACCGTGCACGTCTCGCGCGATGGCCGCAGCAATGCCTACGTCAACGGCCAGACGTCCGGCGCCGACGAAGGCCGTGAGCTGCGTCGCTTCGACAACCTGCGCGAAGATCGCGGCCGCGGCGGCCGTGGCAAGCCTGGCGGGTTCAAGGGCGGCCTGACCGTCAGCGGCGAAGCGGCGGCCAAGCAGTCGCAGCAACGCCCGTTCAAGCAGCGCGGCCCGGCCAAGGGCGATCGCTCGCTGCCCGATGGCAACCCGGCGGCATTCCGCAGCTGGTACGTGCCCGATGGCGTGAGCACCGGCCCGAGCGGCCACCGCAACGCCGGCCCGGGGGGCAACAGCACCGGCCAGGCACGTCCGTATGCCAAGAAGGGTCCAGGCGGCGCGCGTCCGGGTGCCGGCGGCCAGGGCCGCGGCGGCGCAGGCGGTCAGGGTCAATCGCAGGGTCAAGGCCAGGGACAGCGCAAGCATCCCTATGGTCACCCGGGCAACGCGCCGATCTTTCCGTCCGATCATGCCAACCCGGGGTTCAGCCCGTATGGCGCTGCGCGTCCTGCCGGACGCCCGAGTGGCGGCCGTCCGGCGGGCCCGGGCGGGAATCGCGGCCCTGCAGCCGGCAATCGCGGCCCCGGTGGTCCGGGCGGTGGCGCG
>NZ_JSZE01000065.1 GCF_000802365.1 Xanthomonas cannabis pv. cannabis | reverse complement strand
CCGCAAGACGTTCGGGACGTTCAGCGCGCGCGGCTGCGTCGCTGTGGCGCAGCCGCGCCGTCCGGGTCAGCGTGCGTCTTCGCGCAACCAACGCGCCACTTGCGGGGCGAAATAGGTCAGCACGCCATCGGCACCGGCGCGCTTGAAGGCCATCAGCGCTTCCAGCACGCACTTGCGCTCGTCCAGCCAGCCGTTGGCCGCCGCCGCCTTGAGCATGGCGTACTCGCCGCTGACCTGATACGCGAAGGTCGGCACGCGGAATTCGTCCTTCACCCGGCGCACCACATCCAGATACGGCATGCCCGGCTTGACCATCACCATGTCCGCACCCTCTTCCAGATCCAGCGCGATCTCGCGCAGCGCCTCGTCGCCGTTGGCCGGGTCCATCTGGTAGGTGGTCTTGTCGGCCTTGCCCAGATTGCCGGCGCTGCCCACCGCATCGCGGAACGGGCCATAGAACGCCGAGGCGTACTTGGCCGAATACGCCATGATGCGCACGTTGAGATGCGCGTCGGCATCCAGCGCGCGGCGGATCGCACCGATGCGGCCGTCCATCATGTCCGAGGGCGAAATGATGTCCACACCGGCCTGCGCATGCGACAGCGATTGCTTGACCAGCGCCTCCACGGTGATCTCGTTGAGCACATAGCCCTTGTGATCGATGATGCCGTCCTGCCCGTGCGTGGTGTACGGGTCCAGCGCCACGTCGGTCATGACGCCCAGCTCGGGGAAGCGCGACTTGAGCGCACGTACCGCGCGCTGCGCCAGGCCGTCCGGGTTCCAGGCTTCGGCCGCGTCCAGGCTCTTGCCGGCCGGGTCGATCACCGGAAACAGATCGATCACCGGGATGCCCAGTTCCAGGGCGTTCTCTGCCTCGCGCAGCAACTCGTCCAGCGACAGCCGCTCCACGCCCGGCATCGAGGCGATCGGCGCGCGGCCGGGCAACTCGTGCACGAACACCGGCCAGATCAGGTCATCGGTGGTCAGCGTGTTTTCGCGCATCAACCGACGCGAAAACGCGTCGTGGCGCATGCGGCGGGGGCGATAGTGCGGATGGGCCATGACAAGGCTCCTGGAGACAGCCCACAAGTCTACGCCCGCCGCCTTGCCGCAGACGCGCTGCGACGCACTGTCGCAGCGCTGCAACGGCTTAGATCACCCCGCCGCCCAGGCTCAGGCGGATCACCCCGACCACGATCACCAGGCCGTTGAGCAGCAGGCCGGTCTTGGCCCGCCCACGGTTGCCTGCCGAGGTGAACAACAACGCGATCGCCGCGATGATGGCGCCGACCGCCGCGAACGGAATCAGGAACCAGTTGCCCCACCCCAGCAGCGGGATGAAGGCCAGCACCATCCACAGCAGCGCCACAATGCCCCAGAGCAAGCTGATCAGTCCCACGTGCCACCTCGTCCGTCGAAGAAAGGCGCAGCTTAACGGTGCGCCTGCCAAGACGCCGTGGGCGGGTGGTCACCCTGACCAATGGCGGCTTGGCGGCAGCCTCACATGGGCGTGGCTAGGGTGCGTCAAACTCCGGTGCACTTCGGAACCACTCGCACCACGGCCGCCCGCGCCGTGTTGTTAGCCACTCTTCAGTTCGGCCACCGGATCATCGCTGTCACTGTCGTCAACAGGGGGCTATTGCATGAACAAGCACATCGTCATCGGCGCCACGCTGGCCCTGCTGCTGGCCGGCTGCGCCAGCAGCTCCAAGGTGATGCTGGGCCAGGCCCGCGCGCCGATCGACCCCGCGCAGGTGCAGGTGTATTCCAACGCCCCGGTCGGCTCGGTGGAGATCGCCCAGCTCGAATCCACCAGCGCCGCCGGCTTCGGCACCCAGGGCCAGACCGATGCCGCCGTGGAACGCCTCAAGCGCGAAGCGGCCAAGCTCGGCGCGAACGGCGTGGTCATCGTCGGGGTGGGCTCGGAGCGCTCCGGCGGCGGCCTGTCGGTCGGCGGCGGCAGCTACGGCGGCCGCGTCGGTGGCGGGCTGGGCATCGGTATCCCGACTACGCAAAAGCGCGCGGCTGGCATGGCGATCTGGGTGCCTGCGGGGGCGCAGCAGCGCGCTGCACCGGAGATGCCGCCGTCAACACGCTGAGGCGGCCCCAGGAAATTCGAGAGTGTTCAATGCAACGGGGCGCGATGGTTGGCTGATTCCAGCTCCATCGCGCCCCAGGCTTTTTACGCAGTCTCTTTTACGCTGCGGCGGACTGCTTAGCGCTTGCGTTGCTGCGCGGGAATGAACTGCGTCTCCACCGCCTTGGCCAGTTGGTCCGGCGGCAACAAGCCCTGGTCGAGCAGGAAATTGTTGAAGGCCAGGCGGTCGAACTTCTTGCCCAGTGCCAGTTCGGTGCGCATGCGCAGTTCGAGGATGCGGGTGTAGCCGTAGAAGTAACTGCCGGCCTGGCCGGGCGCGCGGACGGTGTAGCGGTCCAGTTCCTGCCGGGTCATGGCCGGTGAGAGGCCGACGTCGTCTTCCAGCACCTGGCGCGCGCGTTCGCGGTCGATCAGGCCCAGGTTGAGCATCGGATCGAGCATGGCGCGGGCGGCGCGCAGCAGGCGGAACTGCAGGGCGATCAGCTGCCCGTCGATGGGTTCGTACGGCACCATTTCGGCTTCGGCATACAGCGCCCAGCCCTCGACGTTGACCGAGTTGAAGGCGAACAGGCTGCGCGCCAGCGAGATGCCACGTTCGACCATGGCGGTGAACTGCAGTTCGTGGCCGGGGCGGCCTTCATGCGCGCTGAGCGTCCAGGCCGCCGAGCCGAAGTTGAAGTCGTCGTACTGTTCCTTCTTGGCGCCATCGGCAGTCGGGTTGCCCAGCGGCAGCACGAACTGGCCCTGCTGGCCGGTGTTGCCGATCAGCGGTGCCGGCAGGAAATGCGGCGCCGGCTGCGCGGCGCTTTCGGCGGCGCTGCCCAGGCGCATCTGCATCGGGCGGTTGGGCACATCGACGATGCGCTGCTGGCGGATGATCGGGTCGATCTGGTCGATCACGCCGCGGTAGTGGGTTTCCAGCTGGTCGTCGGCGATCTTGTTGCCCTTGAGCGCACGGATCACCTGCACGTAATCGCTGCCCTGCACGCCCTTGGCCTTGGCCACCAGCGGCGCCAGCTGGCGCATGGCCGAGCGGGTTTCCATGAATTCCAGTTGCGCGCGCTGGATCAACTGCTGCGGGGCGATGTCGATGCCGACCTGCTTGAGCTGGAAGGCGTACAGCGGCTCGGGCAGGCGGGTGTCCTTGCGCGCCTTGGGCAGCACGGTGGTGCGGGTCCAGGCGGCATAGTCCTTGAGCTGGGTGGACATGGCCTTGAGCGCTTCGTCGGCACCGGCGATCTTGTACTTGGCGAACAATTCGCCGATACCGGCGACGTAGGTGTCCACATTGGCCAGCGCCTGCTCCACTTCGCGCTGGGTGGGCTGCAGCAGCGCGGTGTTGCCCAGCTTTTCCTCGTAGCGCTGGCGCGCCAGCGTGGTGGTGGGCGTGCTGCCCGGCACCAGGCCGACATAACGCTTGAGGCGGTCCAGCGCCTTGGCGCGGCGTTCGGGCACGGTCTGGTCGGACAGCAGGCCATTGAGGCCACTGAAGACCGCCTCAGGGGCATCGCTCCAGGGCAACAGATACCGCTCGTTGAGCTCGCTGCCTTCGATGTTCTGCGCGGCCGCGCCGATCATGATCTGCAGGTCCTGGCGCACGTTGGCATCGCGCTCGGTGGCCAGCTTGGCCTGCAGCGTGGCGCGCGCCTTTTGCATCGCATCGCGATAGCGCGCAGCGTTGTCCGGGCCCAGGTCGACGACCTGATCGTCGTAGCCAGGCACGCCGAAGAAGCTGGCGTATTCGGGCTGGAACGGCGCCTGCGCGTTGAGCAGGATCTGCGCATAGCCGTTGCTGGTCTGCACCCAGGCCGGGCTGGCCGGCTGGGTCGGCGCTGCCTTGCTGGTCTGTGCCTGCAGTGGCAACGAGGAACCGAGCGCCAGCGCGACGGCGAGAACGAGTGGCTTCATGAGGCGGATCCGCAAGTTGAGTAGCGCGACCCTACCCATCTGCAGCGACCGCGGCAATCTGCCTTTGGTCATGGCAGGCGGGCCACCGTAGCGATGCTGCGGCTGGCAACACATCGACCGGGTCGCCTTGAGTGCCGCGGACGCCAGTGCTGATCGGCCCCGACGGCCATGCCTGCGCGTGGCATCCACCTGCACTCGGCCCTCCGCGCGAGCCCCGCCGTCCAACGTTGGCGCGCGACGTCGGGGCGCAACACGCGGATGCTCCGGTTCCTGGACGCCGCGCACGCCGAGCTGACAACCGCTCGCGACGTTTCGTGCGCCGCGCCTAGTCGTGCACCGGCATCAAACAGCGCTGCAAAAACGCTTCGGCGGTCTTGTAACGATGCAGTGCAGTGGCACCTGAAACACTGTGCTTCGCACCGGGATAGGTCATCAGCTCGAACGCAGTGCCACGTTGCTGCAGCTCGCTCATCAGCACGGTGGAGTTGGTGAACAGCACGTTGTCGTCGGCCATGCCGTGGATCAGCAGCAGCCTGGCGCGCAGGCCGTCCAGATGGGTGGCGATGCGTGCGTCGCGATATCCGTTGGCATTGCCGGCCGGCAGGTCCATGTAGCGCTCGGTGTAATGGGTGTCGTACAGGCCCCAGTCGGTGACCGGTGCGCCGGCCACGCCGCAGGCATACGCATCGCTGTGCTTGGCCAGCAGCATCAAGGTCATGTAACCGCCGTTGGACCAGCCCTGCACGCCGATCCGCCTGGCATCCACCCAGGGCTGGCGCTTGAGCCAGGCCACGCCTTGCAATTGATCGTCCACCTCGACGGTGCCCTGCCTGCCGTACAGCGCGCCACCGAAGTCACGCCCGCGCCGTGGGGTGCCGCGGTTATCCAGCGAAAACACCACGTAACCGCGCTGGGCCAGGTATTGATCGAACAAGGCATCGCCACGGCCGGGCCAGGCATCGAGCACGGTCTGCGCGGCCGGGCCGCCGTAGACATAGACGATGACCGGGTAGCGCTTGGCCGGATCGAAATGGTCTGGCTTGGTGAGGCGGTACTGCAACGGCGTCTTGCCGTCGGCGGCAGTCAGCGTGCCGAACTCCACCGGGCGCTGCGCGTCGCGGTAGCGGGCATACGGATGCTGCGGATCGGCAAGATCATTGGTGAGCAAGGTGGCGATTTTTTCGCCATTGGCCCGGAATAGTTCGATCTGCGGCGGCGTGGTGGTGTTGGACCAGGTGTCGACATACACGCTGGCATTACTGGCGAACGTGGCTATGTGCGTGCCGTTGGTCCTGGAGCGCTTTTCGATCGCGCCACCGGCCAGGGGTACCGCGTAGACCTGGGTCTGGGTCGGCGACTGCTTGCTGGCGGAAAAGTACACCGTGCCGGCCTGCTCATCGACGGCGAGCAAGGCATCGACCACCCAGGCGCCGGAGGTCAGCGGCGTCAGCGTGCGGCCGTCTTCGGAGGCAAGGTAGAGGTGCTCGTACCCGCTGCGTTCGGAGTTCCAGAGAAAGCGGCCGTCCTTGAGGAAACGCAGGTCGTTGGTGAGCGGGATCCAGGTCGGCGAGGTCTCGGTGATGAGCGTGCGCTGCGCGCCGCTGGCCAGTGTGGTTTCGATCAGCTCCAGGGTTTTCTGGTCGCGCGACTGGCGCTGGAAGGTCAGCCGCTGCGCGTCGCGCCAGTCCACCCGTGCCAGATAGATATCCGGATTCTTGCCCAGGTCGATCCAGCGCGGTGTCGCGCCGGGACGTGGGGCGATGACGCCCAGTTGCACCGCCACATTCGGCTGGCCGGCCTGCGGATAACGCTGGCTGATGACTTCGGTGTGGTCGGCATACACTTCCGGGCGCTTTTGCACCGGCACCTGCGCTTCGTCGATACGCGCGAAGGCAATGGCCGAATCGTCCGGTGCCCACCAGTAGCCGGTGTGGCGATCCATTTCTTCGTCGGCAACGAATTCGGCCACGCCATTGCCGATGGTCTCGCTGCCGTCGTGGGTGAGCTGCAATGGCTTGCCGCTGGCCAGGTCGATCACCCACAGATTGCGCTCGCGTACGAAGCTGACGAAGCCGCCCTTGGGCGAGAGCTTGGCATCGGTGGTGAAACCTTCGCCATGGGTGAGCTTGCGCACCGCGGCCGCACCGGTCTTGCGCAGGTCATACAGATACAGCTCGCCGCCGAGCGGGAACAGCAACGCCTGCGCATCCGGGGCCCATTGGTAATCGACGATGCCGGTCAATGCGGCGATGCGTTGGCGCTCGCGCCGGGCCTTTTCGACATCGCTCAAGGTCTCGGTGCCGGGCAGCACGACCTTGGAATCGACCAGCAGGCGGGTCTGGCCGCTGGCGATGTCGTATTCCCACAGATCCAGCTGATTGCGGTCACTGTCCTTGCCGCGCAGGAAGGTCACCCGCGAGCCATCGGGCGCCACCTTGGGCTTCATCAGCGTCGGGCCGGAAAGCGGCAACGGGCCGGTGATGGCCTCCAGGGTGAGTTTTTCGGCGTGGGCCATGGGGATGGTGATAAGAGCGGCTAACAACACGTAACCGGCAGTCAACAGACGGGTGTGGACGGCGCGCAGGAACCGCAGCGTACGAGGAGTCCATGCCGATTCCGAGCAGCGGCCGCGTTGGTCTGATGGCGGCACAGTCTGCATGAGGGCAAGGTCGGCGGATGGGGCGCGCATTTAAGATCCTGTCTGAAGACTGCGCACAGGATGCGGGTGCGTGCGGTGTTTGAGAAGCGTGGCGGGCGTGCGCGTTCGTGGCGACGGGTATTTATGGAGGATGGTCGGTGGTGTCTAGGCCGGGTCGCGAACAGGCCAGCGTATGTGATTTCTGCTCGATGCCGAAGTGCGATGCAGGTGGGCTACCACGGGCCTGACGCGGCGCGGGTGACCGGTGGCTGTGACTGTGATGCGGAGCCGTACCCTCACCCCAACCCCTCTCCCGCGGGGAGAGGGGCGCTGGTTTGCTTCTCCCAACGCGAGCGAGAGGGAATTTGGCCTGCTTCTCCCAACGGGAGAAAGAGTGGCTTAGCTTCCTTCTCCCGCGGGAGAAGGTGGCGCGTAGCGCCGGATGAGGGTCGGGCGCAGCCTGGCCTCGCGATTGGTACCGCTGTGTAGCGCGGTGTCTGACCGCGCTGCGCGCGGCGATCCACTCCAGGACATCCCTATGCAAGGCAACCCCTGCGGCGCTCAGCCCCAGCAGCACGGCGCCTCAACACCATGCTTCCGCGCTCTGCCTCAGCGCTTACCGAACAAATGCTTGCGCTCTTCCTCGCTGAGCGGCTTGCCGGCGTTGGGGTTGACCTGCTCTTTCAGCGCATAGGCGCGCTGCGTGGCTGGGCGCGCGGCGATGGCGTCATGCCAGCGCTTCAGGTGAGGGAACGCGGCGTAGTCGGGGCGGATGTCCGCATAAACCTCCAGCCATGGGTAGCTGGCCATGTCGGCGATGCTGTAATCCTCGCCCGCCAGGAAGGCGTGCTCGGCCAGGCGCTTGTCCAGCACACCGTGCAGGCGGCGCACCTCGGTGTTGTAGCGATCCACCGCGTAGGCAATCTTGTCCGGGGCATAGACGTTGAAGTGACCCATCTGGCCGGTCATTGGGCCCAACCCGCCCATCTGCCAGAACAGCCATTCCAGCGCGGCGATCCGCCCACGCGCATCGCGTGGCAGGAAGCAGCTGGTCTTTTCGGCCAGGTACAGCAGGATCGCGCCGGACTCGAACACGCTCTGCGGCGCGCCGCCATCGTCCGGTGCATGGTCGACGATGGCCGGCATCTTGTTGTTGGGCGAGATCTGCAGGAACGCCGGGGCAAACTGCTCGCCCTTGCCGATGTCCACCGGCTTGATGGTGTAGTCCAGCCCGGCTTCTTCCAGGAACAGGGTGACTTTGTGGCCGTTGGGGGTGGGCCAGTAATACAGATCGATCATGGGTGCTCCGCTAGGTGAGGGCTGATGCGCGACCGAGACGACGCCGAATTCCTCGGCGTGCACAGCCGCGTGTCGGAGGTCGGCAACCGCGTTGTAGCCAGGGCGGTTCACCGGTGCACGCGTGGCGGCCCTGTCGGTCGCAATGAGACGCCGTCGGAACGGAACAAGCGCGTGAGGAGTGCACGCGTCGGCCGTCCCAAATGACCGATTCCAAGCGCTGGACCATGCCATCGACGCCCGATGGTACGGCTCCGGCTGTTGCACGCGCGTGCACCGTCAGTGCCCGTGCTGGAACAATGTGTGACGCCATTGGCTTGCGGCCGATGCTGCAGTGCAAATTGACTTCGTTAAGCCCGCGCTAACAAATGCTCGATTGTTCGATCGACCTTTGCCTGTCCCGCTCGGGGCCGGCCTTATCTTTGTGTTTTGGGGAAGCAATCACCGTGAGAGAGACACGCACCCTGCCGCGCACGCGGCGCCTGACGTCTGCCCTGCTGTTCGCATTGTCGACGCCGCTGGCCGCGCAGACCGCGCCGGCGCCGCAATCGGCATCCACTGTCCCGGGCTCCAGCCAGGCCGATCCCGCCACCCTCGATACCGTCCAGGTCAGCGGTATCCGTGGCAGCCTCACCTCGTCGATGAATGTCAAACGCGATGCGCAAGGCATCGTCGACGGCATCGTGGCCGAGGACATCGGCAAGTTCCCCGACACCAATCTGGCCGAATCGTTGCAGCGCATCAGCGGTGTGTCGATCGACCGTTCGCTGGGCGAAGGCTCGCGCGTCACCGTGCGCGGCGTCGGCCCGGACTTCAACCTGGTGCTGTTGAACGGCCGGCAGATGCCGGGCGCCAGCATCGAAGAATCCAATGCCTCCAACTCGCGTGCGTTCGACTTCGCCAACCTGGCGTCCGAGTCGATCTCCGGCATCGAGGTGTTCAAGACCAGCCGTGCCAGCACGCCCACCGGCGGCATCGGCGCGACCATCAACATCAAGACGGCCCGGCCGCTGGACAACCCCGGCATGCATGCCAACGTGGGTCTGAAAGGCGTGCACGATGCGTCCAACGAGAACCTGCCCGGGCGTTTGCAAGGCGATTCGCTGACGCCGGAAATCTCCGGCATCTTCAGCAACACCTCGGCCGATGGGCGCTTCGGCGTGTCGCTGAGCGGCAGCTACCAGGAACGCGACTTCGGCTACAGCCAGGTCGGCGTGCCCAACGGCTGGCGCTCGTTCCGTGGCGATTCCACCGCCTACGGCACCATTCCGCAACCGGGCACGGCGGGCTCGGAAAACATCGTCAACCGTCCTGGCCCCAACGATATTTATTCGGTGCCGCAGAACCTCAACTACCGCGTGGTCGGCGTCGAACGCCAGCGCACCAACGGGCAGCTGGTGCTGCAGTACAAGCCGCTGGACAACATCACCACCACGCTGGATTACACCTACTCGGAAAACAAGATCCAGCAGCAGCGCAACGAGATGTCGGTGTGGTTCAACTACGGGCCCTCCGCCAGCGCCTGGACCAATGGGCCGGTGGCCGGCCCGATCACCTATTCGGAAATCGTCAACCCGGCCACCAGCGATCTGGCCACCGCCGGCTCCAAGGCGGCCACGCGTAACCAAAACAAGTCGCTGGGCTTCAACGTGGATTGGGCGGTCAACGATCAGTTCAAGCTCAATTTCGACATCCATCGCTCCACCGCCGAAGCCGGCGCGGACAGCCCGTACGGGTCGAGCAACTCGCTGGGCGTGTCCGGTTTCTACCGCGGCACCTCGGTAGTGGATTTCAGCAAGGATTTCCCGGTGTTGCAGCAGCAGCTGGGCTTCGGGCTGACCGGGCTGGACCCGTCGCGCACGCTGGTCACCGGCTCGGCGTTCCGCAACAGCTACATGAAGTCGGAGATCGACCAAGCGCAGGTCAACGGCGACTTCACCTTCGAAAACTATTCGCAGTTGAAGTTCGGCATCGGCAGCACCGAGGTCAAGAACCGCTCGGCGTTCTCCAATGTGCAGCGCGATACCTGGAACGGCAACGGCACCGCAGCCGATTATCCGGACGACCTGTGGATCCCCAGTGCGTTTGCGCAGTATTTCGATGCGATCGACGGCAGCGGCAATCCGGCGCAGTTCGACCAGCTGTTCCTGTTCGATTTCGAGCGCGCCCGCCAGGCCGCCGCGCAGGCTGCTGGCGACGACGCGCTGTACCGCATCGCGCCGGTGTTCACCACCGACCGCCGCGTCACCGAAAAGTCCAAGAACGCCTACCTGCAGTGGAACAACAGCTGGGACGATCTGCGCGTGCCGATCAGCCTGGCCGCCGGCGTGCGCTACGAAGAAACCAAGGTGGACGCGCAGGCACTGGTGCCGGTGGCAGTGGGTATCGACTGGGTCGCCAACAACGAGTTGCCGATTCGTGTGGCCAACTCGGCGTTCGCCAGCGACAGCGGGAAGTACGAATACTGGTTGCCCAGCCTGGATCTTAGCTTCAAGCTCACCGAGGACCTTGTGCTGCGCGGCAGTTACGGCGAAACCATCGGCCGGCCCGGCTGGGGCGATATCCAGGGCGGGCAGACGCTCAGCGAGATCGCGCGCGTGGAAGGCGGCACCGGCCGGGAAGGCAACCCGGGCCTGAAGCCGCTGCTCTCGCACAACATCGATTTTTCGCTGGAGTGGTACTACAGCGATGCCAGCTACGCCTCGGTGGGCTTCTTCCGCAAGAACATCGACAACTACATCGGCGTGACTACGCGCAACGATACCTCGCTGGGCTTGAATACCCCGATTGGCGGCACTTACTGGAACGAAGCGCTGGCCAATGGATGCGCCTCGTCCGACCTGACCTGTATCCGCAACTACATCTTCCGCAACCGTAACGGTTCGCCGGGCGTAGTGCGCGAGGCCGATGCCAACGGCAATGCCACCGGCGTGATCAGTGGGCAGCCGGGCGACCCGGTGGCCAACTTCGCCATCACCGCGCCGGCCAACCAGCGCTCCGCTTCGCTGGACGGCTGGGAATTCAACCTGCAGCACATGTTCGGCGCCAGCGGCTTTGGCGTGTCGGCCAACTACACCATGGTCGACTCCGGGCTGACCTACAACAACGCAGTGATCGGCGAGCAGTTCGCGCTGGAAGGGCTGAGCGATTCGGCCAACGTGGTCGGCTTCTACGACAAGGACAAGTGGCAGGTGCGTGCGGCCTACAACTGGCGCGACGAATTCCTGGCCGCGCGTTTCGACGGCAGCGGCCAGCCCAATCCGGTCTACACCGAAGCCTACGGCCAGCTGGACCTGAGCATCGGCTACCAGTGGAACGAGAACCTGTCGCTGAGCCTGGAGGCGATCAACCTCACCGACGAGGTGCAGCGTCAGCACGGCCGGCACCCGAACCAGATCGTGTATGCCACCCAGACCGGCCCGCGCTACATGCTCGGCCTGCGCTACAAGTTCTGGTGATCTAGGCAATGCACCGCACGTCCCGGCAGCCTGGCTGCCGGGACGTGGTTACGACCTTCCTGCGTGCTGACCGGAGCTGCATGCTCCGGCACTTGCCGTGCGAAGGGGATTGTCCAAGCATGGGCCACGCGCCCCCGCGTGATATAGCGACCCCCATGACCAATGCCGTGTTGTTGAACAATCTTGATCACCGCGATCTGCGCGTGATCACCGCCCGTGGCGCCGCCTATGGCGACGACGTGATGTCGGCGGCTACCTTCCCGCAGGAATTCCGCCAGCTGCAGGGCCAGTACCCGATCGTGTTCCATCGCAACGAGAACGGCCGTTTTCAGCCGCTGGCGCTGCTGGGACTGCGGCTGGGCGAGAACCTGTTCCTGGACGGTGCGCGCTGGGACGCGCCGTACATTCCGCTGGCGATCCAGCGGCAACCGTTCCTGATCGGCCAGCAGCCGGAAGGGCCGATGGTGCACGTAGACCTGGACAGCCCGCGCGTCAGCACCGATGAAGGCGAGCTGCTGTTTCGCGAACATGGCGGCACCACCGATTTTCTGTATCACATCAGCCAATTGCTGCGCACGCTGCACGATGGGCTGGCGGCCAGCGATGCGTTTGTCGAACGCCTGCTGGGTTACGAGCTGCTGGAGCCATTCGTGTTCGAAGCCACCCTGGACAACGGCCTGGAATGCCGACTGGCCGGCCTGCACACCGTGCATGAAGAACGCCTGCGCACGCTCGGCAATACCGCCTTGCTGGACCTGCACCGCCACGGCGATCTGGAACCGCTGTACATGGCGGTGGCCTCGATTGCGCAGTTCCGTCACCTGCTCGAACGCCTCAACCGCCGCCATGCCGGCTGAGCCGCGCGCCATCGAAGAACGGCATGGCCTGGATCCGCAGCAACTGGACCCGGCCCTGCTGCGCTCCACCACGCCGCTGGTGCTGCGCGGGCTGGTGCGCGATTGGCCGCTGGCACGTGCCGGTGCCAGCTCTGCACAGGCGGCCGCCGCCTACCTGCGTGGATTCGATCGCGGCGAGGCAGTGGTGGCGCAGGTCGGCCCGCCGGACATCGGCGGGCGCTTCTTCTACAACGCGGACATGACCGGCTTCAATTTCCGACCCGAGCGCGTGCCGCTGGGCGTGGTGCTGGACACCTTGCTGCGCGGCCTGCACGACGCACAGCCGCCGGCGATCTACGTCGGCTCCACGACGCTGGACACGTACCTGCCCGGCCTGCGCGCGGCCAATCCGATCGCGCTGCCGCAGGCCGAGCCGCTGGCCAGCATCTGGATCGGCAACCGCACCCGTATCGCCGCCCACCAGGACCTGCCCGACAACCTGGCCTGCGTGGTGGCAGGGCGCCGCCGCTTCACGCTGTTTCCGCCGGACCAGCTGGCCAACCTGTATATCGGCCCGCTGGACCTGACCCCGGCCGGCCAGCCGGTCAGCCTGGTGGATATCGCCGCGCCCGACCTGCAGCGCTTTCCGCGCTATGCGCAGGCACTGCAGCACGCGTGCGTTGCCGAGCTGGAGCCGGGCGATGCGCTGTTCATTCCCAGCATGTGGTGGCATCACGTCCAGGCGCTGGAAGGCTTCAACGTGCTGGTCAATTTCTGGTGGCGGCAAAGTCCGGCCTACATGGATTCGCCGATGAACGCGCTGATGCTGTCGCTGCTCACCATTCGCGACCTGCCCGCCGAACAACGCGCCATCTGGCAGGACGTGTTTCGCCATTACGTGTTCGAACCCGATGAGCGCACCGCCGCGCACGTGCCGGACGTGGCGCGCGGCGTGCTGGCCCCGATGGACGACACCCGTGCGCGCAGCCTGCGCGCGCGCTTGCTGCAACGTTTGAACCGCTGAGGACTGACCCATGGCCCACACCACTTCCCCAGACCCGACGCAGCGCCCGGTGCGTCGGGTCGTCATCGCCGGTGGCGGCACCGCCGGCTGGATGGCCGCCGCCGCGCTGTCCAAGCTGCTGGGCCGGCAGTTGCAGATCACCCTGGTGGAATCGGACGAGATCGGCACGGTAGGCGTGGGCGAGGCCACCATCCCCAGCCTGGTCACCTTTCACCGGCTGCTGGAGATCGACGAGGCCACGTTCATGGCCGCCACCCAGGCCACCTTCAAGCTCGGCATCGCCTTCGAACATTGGCGCGACGTGGACAGGCACTACATCCACTCCTTCGGCCATACCGGTACCGATCACTGGAGCGCAGGCTTTCATCATTTCTGGTTGAAGGGCCGCCAGCGTGGCGTGGCGCGCGACTTCGGCGACTACTGCCTGGAGTTGCGCGCCACCCAGGAAGGGCGGTTCGCGCATCTGCCCAACGGCGGCATGAACTATGCCTACCATCTGGATGCCGGTCTGTACGCGCGCTTCCTGCGTCGCTTCAGCGAAGGCTTCGGGGTGCAGCGCATCGAAGGACGCATCGGCCAGGTCGAGACCGACCCGCACAGCGGTTTCCTCACCGCGCTGACACTGGACAACGGCAGCCGCGTGGAAGGCGACCTGTTCATCGACTGCACCGGCTTTGCGGCATTGCTGATCGGCAAGACCCTGGGCGTGGGCAGCGACGACTGGTCGCGCTGGTTGTTTGCCGACAGCGCGCTGGCCGTGCAGACCGAATCGGTAGGCCCGCCGGTGACCTATACGCGGGCGCGGGCCGACCAGGCCGGGTGGATGTGGCGCATTCCGCTGCAGCACCGGGTGGGCAACGGCATCGTGTATTCCAGCCGCTACACCGACCAGGACAGCGCCCGGGCCGTGCTGGAGCGCCACCTGCAGGGACGCGCGCTGACAGAGCCGCGCGCACTGCGCTTCACGCCCAACCAGCGCCAACGCGTGTGGGAGAAGAACTGCGTGGCGCTGGGGCTGGCCAGCGGCTTCCTGGAGCCGATCGAGTCGACCAACATCCATCTGATCCAGCGCGGCATCGTCCGCTTGTTGCAGACCTTTCCGCAGGTCATCAACGCGGTGGACATCGCCGAATACAACCGCCAGGCCGCCGACGAAATTGCGCACATCCGCGATTTCGTGATCCTGCATTACCACGCCACCGAGCGCCGCGACACGCCGTTCTGGCGCGACTGCGCCGCGATGGACATCCCCGACTCGCTGCGTCACCGGATGGAGCTGTTCCGCCAGAGCGGGCGCGTGTTCCACCAGGGCAACGAGTTGTTTGCAGAAAATTCCTGGGTGCAGGTGATGCTGGGCCAGGGCATCGTGCCGCAGCAGCATCACCCGGTGGCCGACCTGATGGGCGATGCGGAGCTGAGCCACTTTCTGGAGAGCATCCGCCAGCGCGTGGACGCGACCGTGGCCGGCCTGCCGCCGCATGCACAGTTCCTGCGTCACCACTGCCCGGCCGTCCCGCTGCCCGACCCTGCCGCACGCACACCGGCCGATGTAGCCGCCATGGCGGCCCCGGCGGGATGAATTTCGCCTTCCGGCGCTGCAACCCTTGGCTTCCAACGCCCCAGCAATGCTAGATTGCGGCACTGCCGTCCATTGCGGGAACAATGGCCGGCGCTCGCCGCAACAACGTAATCTTTCGCACTCGGGGTAAGGGGGACGCATGTTGGATCTGACACAGGGCCGTATGGCACGCCGGATCGCGCCGGTCATTTTGCTGGTGGGCCTGGCCGCCTGCTCCAAGCAGGAAGACAAGGCCGCCACCACCGCGCCAGCCACCGGCGCCACGCCGGCCGCACCGGCTGCGGCAGCAACGCCGGCCACCGCAGTCTCGCCGCAGGTGCAGTCGATGGCCGCCGACCAGTTGCGCGCATCGGCCACCAAGGCGCTGCAGGACAACCGCATGTACGCGCCGGCCGGCGACAACGCGGTGGAGTACTACCTGGCCTTGCGCGAAAAGCAGCCGCAGGACGCCACCGTCAACAGCGCGCTGACCGACCTGCTGCCCTACACGCTGATCGCCGCCGAACAGGGCATCAGCCGCGAGGAATTCCCCGAGGCGCAGCGGCTGATCGCACTGATCGAAAAGGTCGACCCCAAGGCCCCGGCACTGCCGCGCCTGAAGAGCGGCCTGGACACGGCCATGAAGACCGCCGCCAACCGCTCCGAGCAGGATGCCGAGCAGGCCAAGAAGCTGGTCGAGGACAAGGCCAAGCAGGCCGCCGAGCAGAAGCGCCTGGCCGAACAGCAGACCCGCGAGGCCGCCGCTGCCCAGCAAATTGCCGCCCAGCAGGAAGCCGCCCGCCAGCAGACCGCCGACGCCGAGCGCCAGGCCGCTGCGCGTCGTCAGGCCGAGGCCCCGGCACCCGCACCGGCGGCGCCACGTCCGGCCCCGGCAGCCGCCGCGGCCGCCGCACCGGCCGCGCAATCGCTGCGTCCGATCAGCACCCCGGCACCGCGCTACCCGCCCGAGGCCCTGCGCGCCGGCACCTCCGGCGAAGTGCTGGTGGAGATCACCGTCGGTACCGACGGCTCGATCACCGCCTCGCGCGTGCTGCGTGCCAACCCGCCGCGCGTGTTCGACCGCGAAGCGCTCAATGCGGTCAAGCGCTGGCGGTTCGAACCGGTGACCGCACCGGTAACCACGCGACGTACGCTGTCGTTCAACCCGGGCGGTTGATGGCTGGATCGGCGATGACATAGGAAACGCAAAAGCCCGCAGCGATGCGGGCTTTTGCGTTGTGGCGGTGATGCGTTGTGGAGGCTGGTGCAGCGACACGCTTAGATGGTTGTGCACCTAGGAGCAGCGGTGGTTGCAAGTGCTGCTGAACCTGCACGCGAGCCCGTACTCTCATCCGCCCTTCGGGCACCTTCTCCCGACGGGAGAAGGCACATCACCCAGAAATCGCCAGGCGCTCCTGGTGATACCGGCGCACTGCTGCGTACCACAACACTGCCGCCACCCCGAAACCGGCCAGCAGATACACCGCCCAGGTCTGCGCGTTGATGGTCTCGTGGCGGATCACCTTGAGCAGCATCTGGTTCTGCGCCAGAAACGGCACCGCAAACTGCCATAGCTGGGTCTTCAACGGATACGCCATCAACGCATAACCCGGCAGCATCGGCAGCAGCAACAGCCAGGTCATGTGGGCCTGCGCTTCCTTCATGCTCTTGGCGGCCGCCGCCAGATACGTCAGCAACGAGGTGCCCACAAACAGCATCGGCACCAGGATGAAGAGCATCTGCAACATCGGCACGAAGCCCACGTTGAGCTGGCGTCCCAGATTGGACGAGGACAATTGCGCACTGAGCTTGAAGGCCAGCAAGGTGAGCAGCAACGACACCATGCCGATCACGCAGGCCGCCGCGATCTTGCCGCTGACGATCGCGCTGCGTGGCGCAGGCGTGGCCAGCAACGGCTCAAGCGACTGGCGTTCGCGCTCGCCGGCCGTGGCGTCCAGGATCAACGAGGCGCCGCCCAGAAACGAGGTGATCACCAGCAAGACCGGCAGCAGCATCGCCATGACCTGACCACGCTTGGCTTCGGCGGTCGCCAGGTCCTGCGCGGCCACGTCCAGCGGCCGGCCCACCTGCGCATCGATGCCGCGCGCCAGCAACCGCAATGCACCCACCTGCTGGCTATAACCGTTCAATGCCGCCTGCAGGCGCATGCTCGGCACGTCGGCCTCGCGGCGCGTGCTGTCCTTGATGACCTCCACCAACGCCGGGCGGCCTTCGCGCCAGTCCTCGGCGTAGCTGTCGCTGATGCGCAGGGCGACGTCCACGTCCTGGTTGCGGATGGCGGCAGTCAGGTCTGCAGGTGCATCCACCGCGTTGAGCCCCTGCGCGGCGAGAAACCGCACCAGGTTGGGGGCGTGTTCGCGACCGAGCGTCGGGATGTCCAGCGGCTTGTCGATCTGGGTGCGCACGCGGCTTTCGCTCAAGGCGCCCATGCCGAGAATCAGGATGGGATACAGCAGGGGCGAGAGCAGCAATGCCAGTGCAAGGGTGCGGCGGTCGCGCGAGATGTCGCGCAGTTCCTTGCGCAGCACCGTCCACAGCGTGGCCATCAGGGTGGTCTTGCTCATGCGTGCAGTCCTTCTTCCGAGCCGATCGCCTTGACGAAGGCATCTTCCAGGTTGCTTTCACCGGTGGCAGCGCGCAGTTCGTCGGCGCTGCCGCAGGCCACTACCGTGCCCTTGGCGATGATGACGATGCGATCGCACAGCGCCGCCACCTCCTGCATGATGTGACTGGAGAAGATGACGCAGCGCCCTTCCGCGCGCAGCTGCTGCAGGAAGCCGCGCATGGCGCGGGTGGTCATCACGTCCAGGCCGTTGGTGGGTTCGTCCAGGATCACGTTGCGCGGGTCGTGTACCAGCGCGCGTGCAATGGCGGTCTTGGTGCGTTGGCCCTGACTGAAGCCTTCGGTCTGGCGGTCGAGAATGTCGTCCATGTCCAGCGCGGCGGACAACACCTGCGTACGCTGCGCGATCTGCGTGCGCGACAGGCCATGCAACTCGCCGAAGTAGGCGATGTTTTCGCGGGCGCTCAGCCGTTTGTACACGCCGCGCGCATCCGGCAGCACACCGAGCGCACGGCGCACCGCAACCGGGTCGTGCGCGGCGTCCACGCCATCGACGGTGACGCGGCCCTGGTCCGGCGACATCAGCGTGTAGAGCATGCGCAAGGTGGTGGTCTTGCCGGCGCCGTTGGGCCCGAGCAGGCCGGTGATCTGCCCATCGGCGGCGCTGAAGCTGACCCCGTCCACCGCGCTCACCAGCCCGGTCTTGGTCTTGAAGGATTTATGCAGGTTCTCGACGACGATCATGCGTGCGCCTCCGTGGCGTGGTCGATGCGGCTCATGGTTCCCATCCGTTGAACGAGGTGAACGCAGGCACGGTGGTGAGGCTGGCCACGCAGGCCGTATGCAGCGCCTTGGCGTCGGTGGTCTGCAGGAACTGGCTCAGCACCTTGGGCATGCACCCCAACCGGAACACGCCGTGCCCCTGCCCTGGCGCGATCACATGGCGGCCATTGGGCAGGCCCTGCAGCACGCGCTGGGCGTAGCGCGGCGGCGTGACCGGATCGAGCTCGCCGGACAGCAGCAGCACCGGCAGCGTCGATTCGAACGGCTTGAAGGCCCCGGCCGGCGCCGGCTTCGATGGCCACACCTTGCATGGCGCGAAGAACATCTCTGCCACGTCGTTACCCAGCAAGGTGGCGTCCTGGTCACGCGGCGCACGATAGCGGCCGGCGTCTTCGCTGCACAACACCGACCATTGCATCGGGCGATTCATCTGGTCGGACATGTCCGACGCACTCATCTGCGCCAGCGCCATCAGCGAGGCGTAACGGCCTGCCGCCGCCTCGTCCAGCACCAACGGCAGCAACGAGGCGGTTTCCGGTGCATACGAAAACCCGAACGCCAGCCCCACCACCGTATCGGCGGTCACCTGCTCGTGGCGCAGCGCGCCAGTGCGCGGGTCGCGATAGTCCACCGCCACCGGCGCCTGGCGCAGGCGCTCGACCACCTGCCGCAGCTGGGTGCGCGTGTCGACCGTAAAACGTTTGGCACAGGCCGGCGTGGAGGCGCATTGCCTGGCCTGTAGCGCAATCGCATCGTCGAAGGTGCGCGCAAACTCGCCGCCAATCACCAGATCGTTGGGCGCCACACCATCGAGCACCACGCTGCGGGTGTGCTGCGGGTAGCGCATCGCATACTGCTGCGCCACGCGCGTGCCATACGAGCCCCCAACCAGGTTGAGCTGCTGCACGCCCAGGGCGGCGCGCACCGCATCCAGGTCGGCAATGGCCTCGGCGGTGGTGAAGTAGCGCGGATCGGCATCGTTGCGCAGGCCGGCCGCGCACTGCCGCGCGTAGTCGGTGAGCTGGCTCACGCTGGCTGCGGCACCGCCTGGCATCTCCAACGGCGTGCTGGCGGCCGTGCGACATTGCAGCGGATGGGAGCCACCGGTGCCGCGCTGATCGACCAGAAAGAGGTCGCGCTGCTTGCGCACCTCACGCAGGCCCATGTCCACGATCGCCGCCACCTGCGTGGCCGACTGCCCGGGCCCGCCGGCAATGAAGAACACCGGGTCCGCCGCGCTGCCGGCGCCAGCATCGCTTTCCAGCCAGGCGATCTTCAAGGCGATGCTGCGCCCGCTCGGCGCGGCCGGGTTCTCCGGGACGCGCAGGCTTGCGCATTGCGCTTCGATGTTGCCGGCGGCGCTGCCGGAGCTCAACGTGCACGGTGCGAACTGCAGGCTGCCATACCGATTGCCCGCCGCATTGCCTGTCTGCGTGCTTGCAGCGCGCGGCTGCGCGGTGCCCGGCGCCACTGCACCGGTCTGCCCGTCGGCAGGTGCATGTGCGCGCTGACAGCCGCTCGCGAGCATCGCGAGCATCGCGATCAGCGCTGCCGCCACCACTGTGGATTGCTTGACCATACTCACCCTATCTCCTGGTAGTCCCTGTCCCCTGACGTTGCATGCGCTCATGCGTGACCGCAGCAACTACTGCCCGTCTTCGTAAAGAAAGACGTGCTCGATCGATTCCCCGAACAACCGTGCAATCCGAAACGCCAACGGCAGGCTGGGATCGTACTTGCCGGTTTCCAGCGCATTGATCGTTTGCCGCGACACGCCCAACCGCTCGCCCAGCTCCCCTTGTGACCAGCCATTGGCCTCGCGCAATTCGCGTACGCGGCTAATCATGCAAAACGACGCGCATGGATGCCCTTGGTGATGCCGTAGACCGCGCATAGCAGCGGGAACACCCATAGCATCCCCGCGCTCGCGGGCACGTCGATCAGACGGGCGGCCTGCAAAAACCCGGCGGTCATGTATGCACCGCTGACCAGGCCGGCGGCCATGGCGATCGCTTCCAGCTCGATACGCCGTTGCATCTCGTCCGAATCACGCACGTAACGCGCCACCGCGCGGATCACCAGCATGACCAGCAATGCCGGCAGCAAGGCGATCAGCACCCGCGCCCAGTTCGGGGCCACGTGCGCAAGCAGGTCGCGCCAGACCAGCATCACCACCACGTACAACGCCATCGGCACGCCGAATTCGCGGCGATAGCGGCGCGCCAACACCGGGCGAGTGCTGTCGCGCATATCGCCGCGTGCCAGCCACAGCGGCAAGGACAGCAGGATGCACGATCCACCGATGCCGGCGCTGAGCCCGGCAAGGTAACTGCTCAACGGCAACACCTGCCACAGACCAAGCAGCCCGACGCCGAGCAGGGCCAGTCCCAGGCAGAACACGAGCAGCGCAGTGCGTTTGCAGCGGGTCATGCGCATGGCCTCTGCACCATCGTCGCCCGCCACGGCAGGCCATCGCACGCGCGCATGCCAGCAGCCGTCCGAGCCAGTGCCGGCAACGCGTGGTGTCGCAGACATTCCATGTGCGCGTGCTGCCGCTGCATCCCGTTCACCCTGTCAAGTACGCTTGACAGGCACGATGCGCCTGCCGGATTCGCCTGTCAAGCACCCTTTACACCCTAAACCGGGCGCATCCGTCCCGCAGCCGGTGCTCGCGGGAACGTGTTGCGCGCAACTGCAGTGCAACGCCCCACCTGCGTTAGGCTGCATGCCCAACCTTCAACGGAAGCGACGATGCGGTTACCTGTTTTGTTGGTGGCGATCCTGGGCTGCGTGGCGACCTCTGCACTGGCGCAGGGCACCGCGCCGCGCACGATCCAGCTGGATCTGGCCACGGCCGGCGCGCCGGTCGATCGTTTCTATGACCTGTCGGTCGGCTCGGATTTCCCCGGCACCCTGATCCGCAGCGACACCCAGGCGCATCTGGTGCCGGCGGTGCAGGAGCTGGGGTTTCGCTACATCCGCTTCCACGATGTCTTCCACGATGTGCTCGGCACGGTCAAGGAGGGCGACGGCAAGCTCGTCTACGACTGGACCAAACTGGACCAGCTCTACGACGCGCTGCTGGCCAAGCGCATCCGCCCGTTCGTCGAACTGGGCTTCACCCCGAGCGCGATGAAGACCTCCGAGCAGACGTTGTTCTACTGGAAGGGCAATACTTCGCATCCGGATCCGGCCAAGTGGACGCAGTTGATCGATGCGTATGTGCGCCACATCCGTGCGCGCTACGGCGCCGACGAAGTGCGCCAGTGGTACTTCGAGGTGTGGAACGAACCCAACCTCAAGGATTTCTGGGAAAACGCCGATCAGCAGGCCTATTTCGACCTGTATGCCAACACCGCGCGCACCATCAAGGCGATCGACCCGCAGCTGCGCGTCGGCGGCCCGTCCACCGCCGGTGCGGACTGGGTCCCGGAGCTGCTGGCCTTCGTGGCGAAAAACAAGCTACCGATCGATTTCGTGACCACGCATACCTACGGCGTGGACGGCGGCTTTCTGGATGAAGACGGCAAGCAGGACGTCAAACTGTCTGCATCCCCGGATGCCATCGTTGGCGATGTGCGCCGCGTCCACGCACAGATCAAGGCATCGCCGTATCCCGACTTGCCGCTGTATTTCACCGAGTGGAGCAGCAGCTACACGCCGCGCGATTACGTGCACGACAGCTACATCAACGCGCCCTACATCCTGACCAAGCTCAAGCAGGTCAAGGGCCTGGTGCAGGGCATGAGCTACTGGACCTATACCGATCTGTTCGAGGAACCCGGCCCGCCGCCCACGCCGTTCCATGGTGGGTTCGGGCTGATGAATCGTGAAGGCATCCGCAAGCCGGCCTGGTTCGCCTACAAGTACTTGAATGCGCTCAAGGGCCGCGAGATTCCGCTCGCCGATGTACATGCCTTGGCCGCGGTGGACGGCAAGCGTCTCGCTGCGTTGGTGTGGGACTGGCAGCAGCCGGTGCAGGCGGTGAGCAATACGCCGTTTTATACCAAGCAGGTGCCGGCCACCGGCAGCGCACCGCTGCAGCTGCGCATGACCCATGTGCCTGCCGGCAACTACACCTTGCAGGTGCGCAAGACCGGCTACCGGCGCAACGACCCGCTGTCGCTGTACATCGACATGGGCCTGCCCAAGGCGTTGAACGCCAAGCAGCTGACCCAGCTGCAGCAGGCCACGCGCGATACGCCCGAGCAGGACAAGCCCGTGCGCGTGGGGGCCGGTGGCGTGCTGGACGTCAGCGTACCGATGCGCAGCAACGACGTCGTACTGGTGACGTTGGAACCGCGCTGAGCGTCAGGCACAGCGGCGATCGGCAACCGCACGCAATGCGTCCACCGCAGCTGCGCGGTGACGCGTTGCGATTGGACACAGCGCCGCGGCCGACATGCCCGGCGTCACAGCGTCACAGCACCCTGATCACCTCAGACAATCACTTCAGATAGGTCTTGAGGATGGCCGCGACGTCGTCGACGGCCTGTTCGCGGTCGCCCGGCGCATCCGGCGCAGCCACGTGATGCTTCAGGTGCTCACTGAGCAGCGCGACCATCAATCCCTGCGCTGCACCGCGAAAGGCAGCCACCTGGGTCAGCAGCGCGGTGCAGTCCACGTCCTGCGCCAATGCCTTTTCCAGCCCTTCGACCTGCCCGCGGATTTTGCGCACACGTGCGAGCAGCTTGGATTTGTCGTGATTCAGATGTGCCACTGACTATACCCCATGGGGGTATCTGAGATACCCTGCTGGGGTATCGTAGCCAGAGCCCTTGCCGATGTCGATCACGCACGTCGCACCTCACTGCGCGCAGTCGCACAGCTTCGCCAGCGCCAACCCGCTGGCCGAGCGCAGCACCCGCAAGGCCGTCGTCCTGACCGTCGTCATGATGGTGGTGGAGATCGTGGGCGGCTGGGCGCTCAATTCGATGGCCCTGCTCGCCGATGGCTGGCATATGAGCTCGCATGCGCTTGCGCTGGGCCTGGCATTGTTTGCCTACCGGTTCGCGCGCCGCCATGCCGGCAATGCGCGCTTCACCTTCGGCACCTGGAAGGTCGAGGTGCTGGGCGGCTACAGCAGCGCGATGCTGCTGCTGGGCGCGGCCGGCCTGATGGCCTTCCAGTCGGTGGAGCGGCTGTTCTCGCCCCAGCCCATCCACTACCAGGAAGCCACCGTCATCGCGGTGATCGGCCTGCTGGTCAATCTGGTCTGCGCCTGGTGGTTGCGCGATTCGCATGGCCACGCCCATGGGCATGATCATGATCATGGTCACGGGCATGAGCACGCACACCATGGTCATGATCATCGCCATGAAGGCCATGCCGATCTGAACCTGCGTGCGGCCTATCTGCACGTGGTGGCCGATGCGGCCACGTCGGTGCTGGCCATCGTGGCCCTGGTGGCCGGCATGCAGTGGGGCGTCAGGTGGCTGGACCCCACCATGGGCATCGTCGGCGCGGTGCTGGTGACTGTCTGGGCGTGGGGCCTGCTGCGTAGTACCGGCCGGGTGCTGCTGGACGCGGAAATGGACGCGCCGGTGGTGGCGGAAGTGAAGCAGGTCATCGCCGAACTGCCGCATGCCATCGACATCACTGACCTGCATGTCTGGCGCGTCGGCAGCGAGCGCTATGCCTGCATGCTGAGCCTGGTGACGGAGGCACCGATCGATGCAGACCAGGTGCGCACGGCGCTGCAGGTTCACCAGGAGCTGGTGCACGTCACCGTCGAGTTGCGGCGCCCGGCGCAGCTCGTTGCTTCGTCATAAGGCCACAGGACTTCCGGGTGGCGCGGGGCAGGCGCCAGTCACCACGCCAGGCGACAGCGCCAGTGCGTGGAAGCTGATGCCTGTGCTCAGGTTTTCGGCGGCGTGGAGCTGACGTACTTTTCGCGACGGATCTGCGCGTTCGGCAGACCGGCGGTCTTGAGGGCCTCGGCGCAGCTGTCCACCATGTCCGGGTTGCCGCACAGGTAGGCAATATCGGTCTGCGCATCAGGGGCGACTTCGGCCAGGTGCTGCTGCACATAGCCATGCCGCACATCGGCATGCGGCTGGGCGGGCAACTCGCGCGAGAAGCACGGCACGTAGCGGAACTGCGGATGCGCATCGGCAAAGGCGCGGAAATCATCCCCATACAACAGCTCGGCCGGCGTGCGCGCGCCCTGCAGCAGCACCACCTGCACGCCGCGGGTGGCCATCGCCTCGGCCAACAACGGCAGCATGGATCGGTACGGGGTGACACCGGTGCCGGTAGCGATCAGTACATAGCGCCGGTTGTGGTCGCCCGGCTGCAGGCAGAAGCGGCCGTAGGGCCCGCTGGCCTGCAGCTGGTCGCCGATCTGCAGGCCTTCGAACAGGGCCGTGGCCGAGCCGCCCGGCACGAAGCTCACTGCGATATCCACTGCCTCGTCCGGTCCCAACGCATGGTCATGGATGGTCGCCAGTGAATAGCTGCGCTTGGTTGCGGTGCCGTCGACGTTGTCGAAGTGGATCTGGATGAACTGCCCGGGCTGGAAATCCAGCGGCTGCCCGTCGTCACGCAGAAACTGGCAGTGGGCCACGGTGGGCGCAATCATGCGCCGGTCGACAAGCTTGAGGGGGAATTGAACGGGCACGAACGTATTTGGGACAGTCTGTGATCGGGGCGATCCCCCGCGGGCTTCTATAATAACGGGCTGCAACTCGCTGCGCCGTCACCCTGGCGCGAAGGACCCGGCTTGAATTCCCCATCTTCCAATGCGCCCGCCCTGCGCGTGTGCGATCTGCGCAAGACCTACGACAACGGCACCCAGGCGCTCAAGGGCGTGTCGCTGGACGTGGCACCGGGCGATTTCTTCGCCCTGCTCGGCCCCAACGGCGCCGGTAAATCCACCCTGATCGGCATCATCAGCTCGCTGGTGAACCTGTCCGGCGGGCAGGTGGAAGTGTTCGGCACCGACCTGGTCGCCCATCGCAGCGAAGCGATGCGCCTGATCGGCCTGGTGCCGCAGGAAATCAACTTCAACCTGTTCGAAAAACCGTTCGACATCCTGGTCAATTACGCCGGTTTCTACGGCATGCCGCGCAGCGAGGCCGAGGCGCTGGCCGAAGTGGAACTGCGCCGCGCGCACCTGTGGGAAAAGGCCCAGGTGATGAGCCGCACGCTCTCCGGCGGCATGAAGCGCCGGCTGATGATCGCCCGCGCCATGATGACCCAACCGCGCCTGCTGATCCTGGACGAACCCACCGCTGGTGTGGACATCGAGATCCGCCGCGACATGTGGCGCGTGCTCAAGGACATCAACGCGGCCGGCACCACGATCATCCTGACCACGCATTACCTGGAAGAAGCCGAGCACCTGTGCCGCAACCTGGCCATCATCAACCACGGCCAGATCGTCACCCAGGGGCCGATGCGCGAGCTGCTGGCCAAGCTCGACGTGGAAGGCTTCCTGTTCGATATCGACGGTGACCTGCCCGCGCAGCTGCCGGCGATCGAAGGCACCACGCTCACCGCCATCGACGGCCATACGCTGGATCTGGACATGCCGCGCGCCATGGACCTCAACCGCGTGTTCGCCGCGCTGGGCGATGCCGGCATCCGGGTGCGCTCGATGCGCACCAAGAGCAACCGACTGGAAGAATTGTTCGTTCGCCTGACCGGGCCCGGCGAGACCCTCGCCGCCCCGGCCCCTGCCGCAGCGGCGCCCTCGCGCCCGGCAGGTCACCCATGAGTCCCTCGGAGCCGTCGATGTCCGCCACGCCTGCCACACCCCGCCAACGCAATTGGATTGCGCTGGGCACCATCGTGCGCCGCGAAGTGCAGCGCATCCTGCGCATCTGGGGCCAGACCCTGGTGCCGCCGGCCATCACCATGACGCTGTACTTCTTGATCTTCGGCGGGCTGATCGGCTCGCGCGTCGGCGACATGGGCGGCTACAGCTACATGCAGTTCATCGTGCCGGGCCTGGTGATGATGAGCGTGATCCAGAACAGCTACGGCAACATCTCTTCCAGCTTCTTCGGTGCCAAGTTCGGTCGTCATGTGGAGGAACTGCTGGTCAGCCCGATGCCGAACTGGGTGATCCTGTGGGGCTATGTCTCCGGCGCGGTGTTGCGCGGCGTGATGGTCGGGGCGATCGTGCTGATCATCGCGATGTTCTTCACCCCGGTGCGCATCCCGCATCCCTTCGTCACCCTGACCACGGTGCTGCTGGGCGCGACCATCTTCTCGCTGGCCGGCTTCGTCAACGCGGTCTATGCCAAGAAGTTCGATGACGTGGCGATCGTGCCCACCTTCATCCTGACCCCGCTGACCTACCTGGGCGGCGTGTTCTATTCGGTCAAATTGCTGCCCGGCTGGGCGGAAGCGGCCACCCATGCCAACCCGATCTTCTACATGGTCAACGCGTTCCGCTACGGCCTGCTCGGCAGCTCGGACGTGCCGATCCGGGTGGCCTACGCACTGATGCTGGGTTTTGTCGCGGTGCTCAGCGCGCTGGCGCTGTGGCTGCTGCGCCGCGGTGTGGGATTGCGGAGCTGATGGCCATGCGCATTCTCATCCTGGGTGCCGGCGGCACCGGCGGTTATTTCGGCGGGCGCCTGGCCCAGGGCGGTGTCGATGTCACCTTCCTGGTGCGCGATGCGCGCGCGGCGCAGCTGCAGGCCGAAGGCCTGCGCATTCGCAGCCCGCTGGGCGATGCCGATCTGCCGGTGGCGCACGTCACCGCGCAGGACTTGCCGGCCCTGGTGGCGCAGCGGCCGTTCGATCTGGTGATCCTCAGCTGCAAGGCCTACGACCTGGACAGCGCGATCGAAGCGATTGCCCCGGCGGTAGACGCGCACACCACGGTGCTGCCCATCCTCAACGGCCTGCGCCACTACGCGGCGCTGGACGAATTCTTCGGCGCGGCGCGGGTACTGGGCGGGCTGTGCTTCATCAGCGCCACCAAGGGCGAGCATGGCGAGATCCTGCACCTGGGCAAGCCGGCGTCGCTGACCTTCGGCGAGCGCGATGGCAGCGCGGAGTCTGCGCGCGTGCAGGCGTTTGCGGCCGCGTGCACGCAGGCGGGTATCGACCATGTGGCCAGCGCGCAGATCGCGCAGGAGCAATGGATCAAGTACAGCTTCCTCACCGCGCTGGCGGCGGCCACCTGCCTGATGCGCGCCCCGGTCGGGGCGATCGTGGCCACCGACGATGGGCGCGCCTTGATCAACGGCCTGTACAACGAATGCCTGTGGGCCGCCGACGCGGCCGGGCAGTCGATTCCCGAAGCTGCGCGCGCCAAGGCGCTGCAGACCCTGTTGCAGGTCGATTCGCCTTTGAAGGCCTCGATGCTGCGCGACCTGGAAGCCGGCCAGGACGTGGAAGCGGCGCAGATCGTCGGCGACATGCTCAAGCGCGTGCGCGAAACCGGTCGCAATGCACCGCTGCTGATGGCCGCCAACGTGCATCTGCAGGCGTATCAGGTGTTGCGGCATGGTTGATGGTTGAGGGCCGGTGACTGTGCTGGGCCGGTGAGCTGCCTCCCCCATCCGCCCTTCGGGCACCTTCCCCCGCAGGCGGGAGAAGGGAAGGGTCATCAGCGCTGCAGCAGTGGACGTATCACTTGCCCCCTGCACCTAGCCGTTCCCTTCTCCCGCCTGCGGGAGAAGGTGGCGCGAAGCGCCGGATGAGGGCACTCCGGATGAGGCCGGCCAGTTGGGCGCAGCTGTCGCGCCTGTCATGAAACTGCTCAGCCACCTGTGCTGGTCACTTCGTGATCCTGGCGTTCATCGTTCGGCGACATGCTCAGGCGCGTGCGCGAAACCGGTCGCAACGCACCGCCGCTGATGGCCGCCAATGTGCATCTGCAGCCGTATCAGGTGGTCCGGCATAGTTGATGGTTGAGGGCCGGTGACTGTGCTGGGCCTGCGAGCTGCCTCCCCCCATCCGCCCTTCGGGCACCTTCCCCCGCAGGCGGGAGA
>NZ_JSZE01000064.1 GCF_000802365.1 Xanthomonas cannabis pv. cannabis | reverse complement strand
GGGTGGGTTGGGCGGCGATGGTGGCGCGGATCAGTTCGCGGTCGGCCTCGGTGATGTGCAGCGAGTCCTTGCGGATGATCGGAATCACCGAGAAGCGGAAGGTCACGCCCAGTTCCTTGAGGATCTGGCCGATCTGCGGGTCGCCGATCTGGTAGTCCGATTTGTCGTCGAAGTAGATCTTGTCGATCGTGCCACCGGTGGTGACGATCAGAAGGTCTTCCATTGCTGCCAATCCTGTAGGGCCAACGCGGTGCAGGCCGCGCGAGGGCCGCCATGATACCGCCCGACTGCGATGCTGGCTGCGGCCCGCGGGCGGGCAAGCCGGAGACCCACGCTCACCTGGACAGGTGGGCGGTCCGCCACCGGGCCACCGGCGCGGTCATTCCGCCCGCCGCTGCGCCGGTCAGCGCGCCCTGCGCTTGCTGCCGAACCGGGCCGCCACGCCAGGCCCGCTGACCAGCGCGATCACCAGCAGCGCCAGCAGCAGTTCCAGCCACGCCAGGCCGCGGGCGTGCGGCTGGCTCCAGGCGGCCATCACGCCGTGGCTGAACCATCCCAGCGCGAACACGCCGGCCCAGAACCGTGCGCGGGCGCTGCGTACCGCCAGCACACCGGTCAGCGCGGCCGGCAGCACGAACACGATGAGCGCGGCGATCGGGCGTGCATCGTCGTGGAACCAGGCCACGAACAGCAGCGCCAGCGCCAGCAGCGCCGCCGTCAGCAGCCAACGCGTGGCGCGCAGGCTCACGGGGTCGCCAGCCGCCGCGCGATGTCGGCCACCCGGCGGCCGAGCGCGCGCGCCAGCAGGGTCTCGTCCTCGCTCGGTTGCGGGTCGCCGCCGGCTCCGGACACATGGCTGGCGCCGTACGGCGTGCCGCCGCTGGTGGTGTGGCTAAGCGCGGGCTCGGTGAACGGAATACCGACGATCAGGCAGCCGTGATGCAGCAAGGGCAGATGCATCGACAGCAGCGTGGATTCCTGCCCGCCATGCATCGAGGCGGTGGAGGTGAACACGCCCGCCGGCTTGCCGGCCAGGGTGCCACTGGCCCATTCGGCGCCCAGGCTGTCGAGGAAGTGCTTCATCGGCGCGGCCATGTTGCCGAAGCGGGTGGGGCTGCCCAGCAACAGGCCGCTGCATTCGGCCAGATCGGCGCGGTCCACGTACGGCGCGCCTTCGTCCGGCACCGGCGGGGCGCTGGTCTGGGTGACCGCGGCCACCGGCGGCACCGTGCGCAGCCGCGCGCTCATGCCGGGCACTTCGCCGATGCCGCGCGCGATCTGCCGCGCCAGCCGCGCCACCGAACCGCCACGGCTGTAATACAGCACCAGAATCTCCGCCATCGCATCTACCAACTGTGTGAGTTGCCGCAGTATCGGCCAAGCGGCCGGCCTGCTGCACGCCGCAGGTGCGGCAAGGCCGCGATGACGGCGCATCGGGTACCCTTGCGCGATGTCGCGTGTGAACACCCTCCACCAATGGAAAGAGCGTCTGCGCGACCGCGCGCGGACGGTGAGCTTCGGGCGCTTTCTATGGCACCGCTTTCTGGACGACCGGCTGTTCCAGGCGGCCGCCTCGCTGGCCTACACCACGGTCTTTGCACTGGTGCCGCTGGCCATCGTGGTGTTCGGCGTGTTGTCGGCATTTCCGGCCTTCAACGAGTGGAAGGACGCGCTCACCGACTTCATCTTCAACAATTTCGTGCCTGGCGCTGCGCGTTCGGTGCAGAACTATCTCAACCGTTCGCTGGAGGACCTGGGCAAGTTCACCGTGGCCGGTATGGTGGCGCTGGTGGCTTCGTTGCTGATCACCCTGCACAGCATCGAACAGACCTTCAACAGCATCTGGCGGGTCGCCGCCGCGCGCCCCAAGGTGACGCGGTTCCTGATCTATTGGACGGTGCTGACGCTGGGCACCATGCTGGCCGCGGCCTCGATGGCGATGGCCGCCTACGTGTTCGCGCTGCCGCTGTTCCGCACCACAGAAGGCCAGTGGCTGGCCGAATTCGCCTGGCGGCTGGCGCCGATGGCGGTGGAGTTCGTCTGCATCGTGCTGATCTACCGCGTGGTGCCGCAGCACGTGGTGCGGCTGCGGCATGCGCTGCCGGGCGCACTGCTGGCGGTGATCCTGATGGAGATCGTCAAATGGGGCTTCGGGTTCTATCTCGGTAATTTCCAGACGTATCAGCGTATCTACGGCGCGCTGTCGGCATTGCCGATCCTGTTGTTGTGGATCTACCTGAGCTGGGTGTCGGTGCTGCTGGGCGCCTCGCTGGCCTCGTCGATGTCCGCATTCCGCTACCAGCCCGAAGCGATGCGGCTGCCGCCGGGCTTCGAGATCTACGGGCTGCTGCGGCTGCTGGGGCGTTTCCGCCAGGCGCGCATCCACGGCAACGGCCTGGACGAAGACCGCATCCTGGCGCTGGAACCCATGCTCACCGACACCCTGATGCAGGAATTGCTGTGCGAGCTCAAACGCATCCGCCTGCTGCGTCGCGACGAGCGCGGGCAATGGCTGCTGGCGCGTGACCTGGATGTAGTGACCTTGGCCGAACTCTACGAAAACTGTCAGCTGCGCGTGCCGATCGAAGACCGCCCCCTGCCTTGTCGCGACGATGCCTATGGCCAGGCCGCCGCCGCGGCGCTGGAACAATTGCGCCAACCGTTGCGCAGCGTGCTGGCGCAACCGGTTGGCGACCTCTACACCCACCTTCCCGGAGATCCTCCATGACTGTGCGCCTTGTGCGCGGCGCATGCGCGCTGCTGTTGCCGCTGTTAATGCTGACTGCCTGCAAGCCCACCGGCGACGGCGCGCCCTCGGCCGACCATGCGGCGGCCCCCACCGCGCCGGCTCAGCCACCTGCAGCGCCTGCCGCTCCCGATCCGGCCGGCGCCGCCAGCACCTCGGTCGTGCAGCAGACCGCCGAAATGCCCAAGCTCTCGCTGCCGACCGTAACCGGCGAGACCTACGATCTGGCCGCGCATCGCGGCAAGTGGGTGGTGGTCAATTTCTGGGCCACCTGGTGCGCGCCCTGCCTGAAGGAAATGCCGGAACTGTCGGCGCTGCACACCATGCGCGATGCCGTCGAAGTGGTGGGCCTGGCCTATGAAGACATCACCGCTGCGGACATGCAGGCCTTCCTGAAGGACCATCCGGTCTCCTATCCGGTCGCCATCCTCGACCCGTACCAGCCGCCGCAGGACTTCGCCACGCCGCGCGGCCTGCCGATGACCTATCTGATCGGCCCGGACGGCAAGGTGGCCAAGCAATTCCTCGGCCCGGTCACCGCGCGCGATATCGAAACCGCCGTGGGCATCACCGGCAAGGCCGGTTGATGCAGGCCGCCCGCTTTGTCATCAGCGGCGTGGTGCAAGGCGTCTACTACCGGGCCTCCACCCGCGACCACGCGCTGGCACCGGGCCTGTGTGGGCACGCCCGCAACCAGGCCGACGGCAGCGTGGAAGTGATCGCGGCCGGCAGCGCGGCCGCCCTGGATGCGCTGGAAGCCTGGCTATGGCAAGGCCCGCCTGCGGCGCGAGTGGCCGCGGTGACACGCGCGCCGTGCCCGGTTCCGACGACTGAAGACTTTGTAACTGGCTGAGCGCCGGCCCGCACGGCGGGGCAACAGAGTTGGGGCGACGCGCCGATAACCTTGTCAACGCGATCAGGCGTTCAGGGGAATGTAATGGCCGCTCCATCTCAGGATCACAACGACGCGCACGATCAACCGGCACGCCGCCGTCGCCAGCTGGCGCAATCCGCGCCATGGCTGTATCTCGGCGCGCTGCTGGGCAGCGGCTGGCTGCTGTTCGTGCAGCCGTCCACGCGCGTGCTGCAAACCGGCCAGGCGGCAACCAGCTGGCTGGTTGCCTGGACCTTCGGCGGCATCGTGATCGGTGCCTTGCTGTGGAGCCTGCGGCTGGCGCGCCGTGGCCTGGCGCAGCCCTCGGCAAGCTACCCGCTGTCGGCACGCTTGCCCGAATCCTGGGCCGATGCCTACGCCGCATTGCTGCGCCCCGCGCCGCCGGCCCCGGTTGCCGTCTCCCGGTTGGACCCGGCCCACACCCAGCGTGGTGCGGCCTGGCATCGCTTCGGCGGCGGCATGCTCAGTGCGGAAACCTTCGACCCCGACGATGCCACCCGCGCGCCATGGGATGGGCTCGATGCCCAGACCTGCATCGCGCGGCTGGACGAAGTGCGCACCGCCTGGCAGAACGCCTCGGCCAACCGCGCGCTGCAACAGGAACGCCGCTACTGGCTGGACGTGGTGCTGTCGCTGCTCGACCACGGTGTCATGCGGCCACTGCAGGACGGCTACCTGCCCGACACCGCCGCGCTGCGGACCGAGCGGTTCCTGCTCGGCGCCGATGCCGGCCCGGTGGTACTGGCCGAGGTGCCGGCCCTGTTCGCACGTCGCCTGGCACTGGCCATCGACGCCATGCCGCCCGCCCAACGCGGCGCGGCCGAGGCGCAGTGGCGGCTGCTGCAGCAGCTGCACGCCCTGGTGGCCGAAGGCCGCATGCTGGACGAGCGTTCGCAGGTGATCCAGGTGCTGGCCTGGAACCCGGACGTGGACCTGGACCAGGTCGAAGTGGCCTACATCCTGGCTGCCGAATACCGCGAAGGCATGCGCGACTGGCTGCGCCGCGCCGCCCTGGTGCGCCTGCCCGACAGCGCGCTGCGCCTGGACGAAGTGCTGCTGTCCTCGTGCAGCCCGCTCGGCGCGCAAGCCGATGACGTGGACTACATGGAAGCGATGCGACCGCTGCACCGCGGTTTCATGCAGCTGTTCAGTCAGCGCCTGAGCCAGCTGGTGCTGCAGGCCGAGCAGGCCGAACGTCAGGCCGGCCTGCACCCGCTGCCGCGCGCTACCGCGGCCAGCGATGAAGTCTCTCAGGACTGGCCGGCGTAATCGTCGATCGGCTCCAGCACGCCGTAATGTTTCTTGTGCGGCTTGCCGTGCAAGGGCGGCAACGCGAATTGCGCTTCGGGCACCGACGTGTCCGGGAGCCGATCCAGTAGATCGCGGATCAGGCTCAGCCGGCCCCGTTTCTGGTCGTTGAAATCCACCAGCGTCCACGGCGCATCGCGCGTGTGGGTCGCTTCGAGCATGCGCTCGCGTGCGGCGGTGTAGTCGTCGTATTTGTCGCGCGACTGCAGATCCACCGGCGACAGTTTCCAGCCCTTGAGCGGGTCTGCGTGACGCTCGGCGAAGCGTTCTTCCTGTTCTGCTTGGTCCACGCACAACCAGTACTTGAACAACAGAATGCCGTCGTCGACCAGCATCTGTTCAAAGCGCGGCGCCTGCTCCAGAAACGCGGCGTATTGCGCGTCGGTGCAATAGCCCATGACCCGTTCCACGCCCGCGCGGTTGTACCAGCTGCGATCCATCAGCACCAACTCGCCGCCCGCCGGCAGATGCGTGACATAGCGCTGGAAATACCACTGCGTGTTCTCGCGGTCGCTGGGCTTGGGCAGCGCCACCACCCGGCACTGGCGCGGATTGAGATGGCTGGCGATGGTCTGGATCACGCCGCCCTTGCCGGCGGTGTCGCGGCCTTCCACCAGCACCAGGGCGCGCTGATTGGTGTGGCGCAGCCAGCGTGCCATGCCGACCAGTTCCAGTTGCAGCGGTGCCAGCAGTTTCTTGTAGGCCTTGCGTTTGAGATGCGACATGCGCGTTCCAGCCGGTGGAGAGCGCGCAGGCTATTCGCCCAGACGTGGACGCAGTGTCGCCAGATTGCACGGTTTGGTCCGCGCATCCAGCTGCGCACGCACGATCTTCTCCCACGCCGTGCGGCAGGCCGAAGTGGAACCGGGCAGGCAAAACACGAAGCTGTGGTTGGCAAGCCCGGCAAACGCGCGCGATTGCAGCGAGGAGGTGCCAATCTCGTCCACGCTGATCGCGCGGAACATCTCGCCGAAGCCGGGCATGACCTTGTCCAGCAACGGCGTGATCGCCTCCGGAGTGCTGTCGCGGCCCGTAAAGCCGGTGCCGCCGGTGATCAGGATGCCGTCGACCTGGGCATCGGCGATCCAGCCGGACACGATCGCGCGCATGCGGTAACGGTCGTCCGGGCACAGCGCCCGTTCGTGCAGCACATGACCTTCGTGGGTGAGGGCATCGGCCAGGTAATCGCCGGAACGGTCATCGGCCAGGATGCGGCTGTCGGACACGGTCAGCACGCACAGGCGCAGCGGAATGAAATCAAGAATGGAAGGCATGCGCGCAGCCTAGCGAGCCCGGACGGCCGGGTACAGCGTTGTGGTGTGAAGTCTACGGAGCGGGTGCCTGTCAGGCGTTAGCTACTGCGTCGCTCTAAGCCCCTCTCCCTGCGGGAGAGGGGTTGGGGTGAGGGTACGGTTAACCAGTGTCACGGCCGTAGCCGCACCCTCATCCTGCGCTACGCGCCACCTTCTCCCGAAGGGAGAGAAGGGAGCGGCATTCATGCCTGACTGTCGCTCGTGTGGCAGCGCCAGCGAAGGATTCCGCGCCTCAAGCACCACGCCATCTCGCATGCCAACCCAGAAGCGCAACATCCGGCAACCGACGCTAACCTCCCACCCACCCACTGCGCCGCGCAATGCCACGCAGCAGCGCAGCCAGATCATCCGCGAATCCGTCCATATCGAAAACGCCACTGCGCAGGCGTTGTTCGGCCAATCGCACGCGCACACCACGCAAGGCATCCGCATCGCTCGCCAGTTCGATCGCCTTGGCGACAAACGCAGCGTCATCGGGCACATTCATCTCATCCAGCCCCAGATGCTGATTCAGGCTGCCAGCCACGCGCGCGGAGAACGTCTCGCCCGGCGTGGTCAGTACCGGGCAGCCTGCCCATAGCGCGTCGGAGGCCGTGGTGTGGGCATTGTACGGGTGCGTGTCCAGAAACAGATCCGCATGCCGATAGCGCGCCAGATACTGGAGATGCGGCAACTTCGGCATGAACACCAGCCGCTGCGGATCCACGCCCTGTGCCTGCGCCACCGCGCGCAGTCGCGCATCGGCCAGGCCCGGCCCGGACAGCAGCCACAACACGCTACCGGGCACCGCGCGCAACACCGCCAGCATGCGCGCCATGCTGCGTGGAGTGAGTTTGTAGCTGTTGTTGAAGCAGCACAGCACCACACCCCGCTCAGGCAAGCCGCACTCCGCACGCGGTGGCGGTTGCGCGACCGTGCGCGAGGTGTCCGACGGTTGAAACACGCGTGGCAGGCGCAGCACCTGTTCGCTGTAAAACGGCTCCAGCGGCGGCGGCAGTGCAAACGCATCGCCCAGCACATGGTCCATCCAGGGCGCGCCGGAAGTGCCCGGATACGCCAGCCAGTTGATTTGCACCGGCGCTGGCCGCAGTGCGAACACTTCCGGGCGCCCGCCACCGCCCCAGCCGCGCAGATCGAACAGCAGATCGATGCCCTGGTCCCGGATGTGCTGCGCGGTCGCCAGATGCCCCAGTGCGGTGACGTCATGCAGGCGCGTCGCCTGCGCCAGGCGCGCACGAATCTCGCTGCCATCGTCATGGCTGGTCGCGAACAGGTGCACCTGCATGTCCGGCTGACGTCGCTGCAGCGCTTCGAACAAGGCCACGGTCAGCAAGCCGGTGGGGTGCGCGCCAAAGCCGTTGGAAACGAAGCCGAGCCGCAGCGCACCGCGGCTGCGCACCGTGACTGCAGGCAGCGGGCGTAAAGACGAGGCAATCGCCTGCGCACGGGTGCGGGCACACGCCAGTTGCTCGGCCGCGCTGGCGTCCTCGCTCAGGAAGGCGAACGGCTCCACTGCCGCCTCGCCTCGCGCCACGGCGGCACGCACGTGCGCAGCCAGTGGTTCCAGTTCGCGCCAATTGCACAGGCGGCGTCGCCAATTGAGCAACTGCGCGGTGATATAGGGTTCGTCGGGCAGCAACTGATGCGCACGCGCATACGCGTCAGCCGCCTGCTCCGGTTGACCGGCATCTTCCAACGCGTGCCCAAGCCACAACGCGATACCTGGATGCTGCGGCACCAGGTCCGAGGCCTGTTGCAGCAAGGTGGCGGCGTCTGCATGGCGCTGCTGCGCCCAGCGTACCCGGCCCAGCCGTGCAATCGCCTCCGGGTGACCCGGATGCATGGCCAGGGCGCGTTGTACCGCCACCTCGCCGGCGGTGCTGTTGCCCATGCCCAGCTCGGCATCGGCCAACATCAACCAGGCGACAAAGTCCCCCGGTTGGCGCCGCACCGCCTCGCGCAGCTGCAGCAGCTCGCGCGGGACGTTGGCACTCACGGGCTGTCGCTCAACCGCGCCAGTTCGTCGGCCTGATGCTCGTGCAGCAAGCGCGCGATCAGGGCATCCAGATCGCCTTCGATGATGTTGGGCAGGTCGTACAGCGTCAGCCCTTCCACACGATGGTCGGTGATGCGTCCCTGCGGAAAACTGTAGGTGCGGATGCGCTGGCTGCGATCGCCGCTGCCCACCTGCAGCTTGCGTGTCTGCGCTTCGGCGGCGGCGGCCTTGCTGCGTTCGGTGTCCAGCAACTGCGCCTTCAGGCGCTTCATCGCCTTGTCGCGATTGGCGTGCTGGCTGCGTTCGGTCTGGCATTCCACCACCACGCCGGTCGGCACATGGGTGATGCGGATCGCCGATTCGGTCTTGTTGACGTGCTGTCCGCCCGCACCGGACGAGCGGAAGGTATCCACTTTCAGATCGGCCGGATTGATCGCGATCTCTTCCACGTCATCGGCCTCGGGAATGATCGCCACCGTCGCGGCCGAGGTGTGGATGCGGCCCTGCGACTCGGTCGCGGGCACGCGCTGCACGCGGTGCGTGCCGGATTCGAACTTCAGCCGCGAATACGCGCCACGCCCGACCACCCGCGCCACCACTTCCTTGTAGCCGCCATGTTCGCCGGGGCTGTCGGATTCGATTTCGACCTTCCAGCCCTGGCGCTCGGCATAGCGCGCGTACATGCGGAACAGGTCGCCGGCAAAGATGGCCGCTTCGTCGCCGCCGGTGCCGGCGCGCACTTCCAGGAACAGGTTGCCGTCATCGCGCGGGTCGCGCGGCACCAGCAGCAGCGCCAGTTGCGCATCCAGCTCGTCCAGGCGTGCCTGCGCGGCGGCGATTTCCTCGTCGGCCAGCTCGCGCATTTCCGGGTCGCTGCGCAAGGCCTCGGCCGCGCTCAGGTCGGCCTTGGTGCGCGCTTCGTCTTCCAGCGCCACTGCCACCGGCTCCAGCTGCGACAGTTCGCGCGACAAGGTGCGGAACTTGTCGTTGTTGCTGACCACATCCGGGTCGGACAACAGGTGCTGCAGTTCTTCGCGGCGCTCGGCCAGCGCTTCGAGCTTACGGCGCAGGGTCGGCGTCATCAGTCCTCACGATCGGGGTAGCTACAGGGGGATGTTGGTAACCGGGCTTTTCCGGAAACAGCCGGTCGGCCGCACTGGTCAGTTCCAGGTCGTTGTTCAGTGCCGCATCGCGCAGCGCAGCGGTGGGCGGATGCAGCAGACGGTTGGTCAGCGCATGCGCCAGCTGTTCCAGCACTTCGTCGGCCGGCTTGCCGTTGCTCAATTGCTGGCGTGCCTTGGCTAGCAACTCGTCACGGGTGCTGTCGCCGAATGCGCGCAGGCGCTTGAGCGGCGCCTGGCGTGCGTTGGCCTGCACGGTCTCGACGTAGCGTGCCACCTGCAGGTCGATGATGGCTTCGGCCTGATCGGCGGCCTCGCGGCGGCTGCGACGGTTGTCTTCGACCGCGCGCTCCAGATCGTCCACCGTGTACAGGTAGGCATCGCCCAGCTGCGCCACCGAGGCCTCGATGTCGCGCGGCACCGCCAGGTCGAACAGCAGCATCGGCTTACGCTTGCGTGCGCGCAGCGCCTGTTCGACCTGGGCGCGCGTCACCACCGGCTCGCGCGCGGCGGTGGCCGAGAACACCACATCGGCCTCGGCCAGGTGGCGTTCCAGATCGGTCAACGGCAGCGCATAGCCGCCATGCTGGCTGGCCAGCGTCTGCGCATGGGCGAGGGTGCGGTTGGCGATCAGCAGGCGCCGCACGCGACCCTCGCTCAGATGCTTGGCCGCCAGCTCGATGGTCTCGCCGGCACCGACCAGCAACACGGTCGATTCGTTGAGCCGGGCGAACGATTCCTGCGCCAGCCGCACCGCCGTGGACGCCACCGACACCGGATTGGCACCGACCCGGGTATCGGTGCGTGCGCGCTTGGCCACCGAAAAGGTCTGCTGGAACAGCCGATCCAGGCCGCTGCCCAGCGCGCCGTGGGCCCGCGCCACCGCCCAGGCATCCTTCACCTGGCCCAGGATCTGCGGCTCGCCCAGTACCATCGAATCCAGCCCCGTGGCCACCCGGAACAGGTGACGTACCGCATCGGCATCCTGGTGTTGATACAGATACCCGCTCAGCCCGGGGGCGTGTGCGTCCAGCCAGCCGGCCAGCGTCTGCGCGTCGTCGGCCATCGCATACAGCTCGGTGCGATTGCAGGTGGACAACAGCGCCGCCTCGCGCACCTGCGGCAACGTACGCAACGATTCGAGCGCACGCGGCAGTGCCTCACCGGCGAACGCTGCACGTTCGCGCAGGTCCACAGGAGCGGTCTGGTGATTCAGTCCGAGCACCCACAACGTCATTGTTCAGTTGCTTGCGATAAGCTGGCGGCCATTCAGGGCCCCATTTTACGGCCCGGTTGCCCCCGATGCCTGTACCGATTCGCATCCTGAGTGTTCTTTTGCTGGTCGCAGTCTCCACCAGTGCCACTGCAGCACCCAAGAAAGCACCGCCCGCGCCACCCGCCAAGGCTGCCGGCGCCACCTCGCTGGAACCCGTGCTCGCTGGCGAATTCGCCTTGCAGGCCGGGCAGCTGGACGATGCCGCCCGTGCCTACCTGGACGCCGCCAAGGCCGAAGCCGGCGACGCCGGGCTGGCCGAACGGGCCGCCCGCATCGCCATGCTGGCCAACGACGACCCGCGCGCCATCGAGGCGATGGCGCTGTGGCGCGCCCGCGCGCCATCGTCGATGTCGATGCGCAGCACCGAGGCGTCGCTGGCCTTGCGCCGCAACGACCTGCGCACCGCCCGTCGCGATCTGCTCGGCCTGCTCAAGGAACCCGACCCGCGCGGCTGGCGTTTTGCGTTGATCGCCCTGGCCAATGGCGGCCGCGAGCCTGAAGCCTCTGCCGACGTGCTCGAAGACCTCGTCAAGGCGGGCGCCATCCCCAACCAGATCGAGGCCTGGCAGGAGTTCGGCCGGCTCGCGCTGCGCATGGAGCGCCCGGCGCTGGCCAAGCGCATCGTCGATGAAGTGGTGCGCCGCTTCCCCGAAGAGCCGCGCGTGGCCTTGCTGCATGCCACCCAGCTGCAGCAGGAAGGCAAGAACGACGAGGCATTGGCCTTGCTGAAGGCGATCGAGCCGCAGGCGGTGAAGGACTCCGAACTGCGCGGCGCGCTGGCCTTCGCCTACGACGCCATGGGCCAGACCGAGGCGGCCGCACGCGTGCTCTCCACCGGGCCGCAGGACACCCAGACCTACGGGTTGCGGGCCTCCATGCTGGCCAAGGAGAAGGACCGCAGCGCGCTCGAAGCGCTGTACGGCGAGCTCAAGAGCAATGCCGCCAAGCCGGATCCGGATCGCCGCCTGCTGCTGGGCAAGATCGCCGAATTCCTCAAACGTTACGACGAAGCGGTGGAGTGGTACCGCGGCATGCCGGGCGGCCCGCAGCTGAGCGAGGCGCGCTTGCGCGCGGCCAGCGCGTTGTACGAACTGGGTCGCAAACCCGAGGCGCTGGCCGAAGTGCGTGCCCTGCAGGGCGATGCCAGTGCCGACGACGATGCTCGTCGCGATGCGTACGTGCTGGAGGCCGAGCTTCACCAGCGCGCCGAGGATGCCCCCGGCGAGCTGGACGCCTTCGAACGCGGCCTGGCCGCCTATCCGGACGACAGTGCACTGCTGTATGCCCGTGGCCTTGCGTGGGAGCGTCGCGACGACGTGCCGCGGGCCGAGGCCGACCTGCGCAAGATCCTGGTGGCCGAGCCGGAAAACGTCGCCGCGCTCAACGCGCTGGGCTACACCCTGGCCGATCGCACCACACGCTATAAGGAAGCGCTGGCGCTGATCGACCGCGCCCGCACCGCCGACCCGGACAACCCGGCCATCGTCGACAGCTACGGCTGGGTGCTGTACCGCATGGGGCGCAACAAGGAGGCCCTGGTGCAACTGCGCCGTGCCTGGGCGCTGGTCAAGGACCCGGAAATCGCCGCCCACGTGGGCGAGGTGCTGTGGGTCAGCGGCAAGCAGGACGAGGCGCGGCGTTATTTCGATGAAGCGCGCCGGCTGGACCCGGACAATCGCGCGCTGCAGCGCGCCGTGGAAAAGTTCGGCCTATGAACCGCGGGATCCGCACGCTGGCCCTGAGCGGGCTGGTGCTGGCTGCGCTGTCCGGCTGCGTGAGCGTGCCGCGCGGGCAGGGCGGCGGAGCAGCGGTGGTCGAACAGGTGTCCGACCAGGCCCGCCAGGCCGAAGCCGCGCGCCAGGCCTGGCTGCAGGCCCACCCCACCTGGTCGTTCCAGGGCCGGGTGGCGATCAGCAAGGGCCGTGACGGCGGCAGCGGCCGCATCGACTGGCAGCAGAATGGCCCGCAATACCGCGTGCAGCTCAGTGCGCCAGTGACCCGGCAGAGCTGGGTGCTTACCGGCGACAGCGCCACCGGCGCCGGCCGGATCGAAGGGCTGGATGGCGGCCCGCGCAGTGGGCCGGACGCAGAGCAGGTGTTGCTCGAGGCGACCGGCTGGACCATTCCGGTCAACCGGATGGCGGACTGGGTGCGCGCGCTGCGCATCGCCGACACCGCTGCGCAGCGTGTGGACCTGGATGCCGCCGGGCGCCCGCGCACCGTGCAACAGGGTGGCTGGACCATCGAGTTCCTGGCCTGGGCTCCTGCCGGTGACGGTCAGCCCGAGCTGCCGCAACGTATCGAAGCCCACAACGGCAGCGCCAAGATGCGCCTGCTGGTCGATCAATGGACGGTCTCGCCCTGATGTCGGCGCAGGAAGGGTGGTCAGCATGGCCCGCGCCGGCCAAGCTGAACCTGTTTCTACAGATCGTCGGGCGCCGCGCCGATGGCTACCACCTGCTACAGACCGTGTTCCGGCTGCTGGACTGGGGGGACACCATTCATCTTCGTTTGCGCGGCGATGGCCTGATCCGGCGTATCGGCGAGAGTCTGCCCGGCGTTACGGAAGACGACGATCTGGTGATTCGCGCCGCGCGGCTGCTGCAATCGGCCGCTGGCACGGACGCGGGTGCCGAGATCCGGGTCGACAAACGCATCCCCGCCGGTGGCGGTTTCGGTGGCGGCTCCTCGGATGCGGCAACCGTGCTGGTGGCGCTCAATGTCTTGTGGGGCCTGGGTTTGCCGGTCGATGCGCTGGCCGGGCTGGGCTTGCAACTGGGTGCGGACGTGCCGGTGTTCGTGCGCGGGCACAACGCCTGGGCCGAGGGCGTCGGCGAGCAATTGACCCCCATCACACTCCCGGACGCGGCTTATGTGCTGGTCGATCCAGGTGTTCACGTGCCCACGCCGGCCTTATTTCAATCACAGGAATTGACGCGGGATGCCGCGCCCGCGAAAATAGCGGACTTCGCTTCCGGTTCTCTGCTCGACAATGCATTCGAGCCGGTCCTGCGGCGCCGTGAACCCGCTGTCGAGGCCGTGTTCCTGGCGCTGTCCAGGATCGGAACGCCGCGTTTGACCGGGTCGGGAAGTGGGTGCTTCGTCGAATTCGCCACGCGCGCTGCTGCAGAGCAGGCCATGGCGCAGTTGCCGGGCAGCCTGCGGGCGTGGGTTGTGAAGGGTGCAGCGCACTCGCCATTGCTCGACGCACTGGACGCGAGACAAGTTTGATGCAGGGGCGTCGCCAAGAGGCCCAAGGCACCAGGTTTTGATCCTGGCATTCGTAGGTTCGAATCCTACCGCCCCTGCCAATGTGTTGATGTGGGTCGCTCTGCAAGAGGTGCAGATGCAGATTCGTCTGCAGGCTCCCGCAGCTTCATGTGCGCAGATCGAGGTACGGCCGGGCAACGGCGTGGCTCCTCTGCTCTTCCGCCGACCCGCACGCTCTTCGCCGCCGCCCGAGAGATCCCATGCAAGATCAACGTAACCTGCTGGTGTTCTCCGGCAATGCCAACAAGCCGCTTGCCCAGAGCATCTGCAAGGAGCTCGGCGTGCGCATGGGCAAGGCGCTGGTCACGCGCTTCTCCGATGGCGAGGTGCAGGTCGAAATCGAAGAAAGCGTGCGCCGGCAGGAAGTGTTCGTCATCCAGCCGACCTGCGCGCCGAGCGCCGAGAACCTGATGGAGCTGCTGGTGCTGATCGACGCGCTCAAGCGCGCCAGCGCCCAGTCCGTCACCGCGGTGATCCCGTATTTCGGTTATTCGCGCCAGGACCGTCGCATGCGCTCCTCGCGCGTGCCGATCACCGCCAAGGTCGCCGCCAAGATGATCTGCGCGATGGAGGCCGACCGCGTGCTGACGGTCGACCTGCATGCCGACCAGATCCAGGGCTTCTTCGATGTGCCGGTGGACAACGTCTATGCCTCGCCGCTGCTGCTGGCCGATATCTGGCGCGCCTACGGCACCGACAACCTGATCGTGGTGTCGCCGGACGTGGGTGGTGTGGTGCGCGCGCGCGCCGTCGCCAAGCGCCTGGATGACGCTGATCTGGCCATCATCGACAAGCGCCGTCCGCGCGCCAACGTCGCCACCGTGATGAACATCATCGGCGACGTACAGGGCAAGACCTGCGTGCTGGTGGACGACCTGGTCGATACCGCCGGCACCCTGTGTGCGGCTGCCGCTGCGCTCAAGCAGCGCGGTGCGCTCAAGGTGGTGGCTTACATCACCCACCCGGTGCTGTCCGGCCCCGCGGTGGACAACATCAACAATTCGCAGCTCGACGAGCTGGTGGTCACCGACACGATCCCGTTGAACGAAGCGGCGCGGACCTGCCCCAAGATTCGTCAGCTGAGCGTGGCCGAACTGCTGGCCGAGACCATTCGCCGCATCGCCTTCGGCGAATCGGTCAGCTCGCTCTACGTCGACTGATCTCCCATTCGGTGCCCGGATCTCCCGGGTGCCGGTACCACGTCTCTCCTGGTCGCGGGTGAGACGCTTCATCGCCGCGAGGCGGTATTCCAAACTAGGTAGTGAAACAACATGGCAAAGACTCACGAAATCAAGGTCGAGCGCCGCGCAGACGAGGGGAAGGGTGCGAGCCGCCGCCTGCGTCACGCTGGCGTCATTCCGGCCATCGTCTACGGTGGCGAACTCGAGCCGGTCAGCATCCAGCTCAACCATGAGCAGATCTGGCTCGCCCAGCAGAACGAGTGGTTCTACTCGTCGATCCTGGACCTGAACCTCAATGGCGACGTGCAGCAGGTGCTGCTGCGTGACATGCAGCGCCATCCGTTCAAGCAGCTGATCATGCACATCGACTTCCAGCGCGTCAGCGCCAATGAGAAGCTCAGCGCCGCTGTGCCGCTGCACTTCGTCAACGAAGCAACCTCGCCGGCTGGCAAGTCCAGCGAAGTGGTCGTGACCCACGAGCTCAACGAAGTCCAGGTGGTCTGCCTGCCGAAGGACCTGCCGGAGTTCATCGAGGTCGACCTCGGTGGCCTGGAAGTGGGCAACGTGATCCACCTGTCCGAAATCAAGCTGCCGGCCGGTGTTGAAATTCCGGAACTGAAGCTGGGCAAGGAACACGACGTCGCCGTGGTCGCGGCCAAGCACGTGCGCGTCGAGGAAGAAGACGCTGCCGGTGAAGAAGGCAGCGAAGGCGCAGAGACCAAGTAATCCGTTGGCCGATTCCTCGCAGCATGCGGGGAATCGGCTGCGGTCACTGGCATGTCTGCACTTCGTCTGATCGTCGGGCTGGGTAATCCAGGTCCCGAACACGCGCAAACCCGGCATAACGCCGGGTTTCGTTTCGTCGATGCCCTCGTCGAGCGCAGTGGCGCCCGCTGGGGCCTGGACAGCAAGCTGTTCGGCGAGACGGCCAGGGTCGATATCGCGGGCCAGCCGGTCTGGCTGCTCAGGCCGGCGACGTTCATGAATCTCAGTGGTAAATCGATCACCGCCGCATTGCGGTTCTGGAAGATCGAGCCGGAGCAGATGCTCGTCGCCCACGACGAACTGGATCTGTCACCCGGCACGGCACGGCTCAAGTTCGACGGCGGGCATGGCGGCCAGAACGGTCTGCGTGACACCATCCGCCTGCTCGGCCATGGCAAATTTCACCGCTTGCGCGTCGGCATCGGTCATCCCGGTCACAAGGACCGCGTGGTGCCCTGGGTGCTGGGACGGGCAGGGCGCGAGGATGATGTGGCGATTGGTCAGGCAATAGATGCGGCCATCGACGTACTGCCGCTGGCAATGGATGGCAATTTCAACGAGGCGATGAAGCGCCTGCATACAAGCAGGGATGCGTGATTGGGGATTGGGGATTCGTGGCCATGTGGCATGACGAATCTCCAATCCCGAATCCCAAATCCCGGATGTGACCCATGGGTATCAAATGCGGCATCGTCGGCCTGCCCAACGTCGGCAAGTCGACCCTGTTCAACGCGCTGACCAAGGCGGGCATCGCTGCGGCCAATTTTCCGTTCTGCACCATCGAGCCCAACGTTGGCATCGTGCCGGTGCCCGATCCGCGCCTCAACCAGCTGGCCGAGATCGTCAAGCCGCAGAAGCTGATTCCGACCGCGGTCGAGTTCGTCGACATCGCCGGCCTGGTGGCCGGTGCGGCGAGCGGTGAGGGCCTGGGCAACAAGTTCCTGGCGCACATCCGCGAAGTGGATGCGATCACCCACGTGGTGCGTTGCTTCGAGAACGATGACGTCATCCACGTCAACAACAAGGTCGACCCCATTTCCGATATCGAAACCATCGATACCGAGCTGGCGCTGGCCGACCTGGATAGCGTGGAAAAGGCGCTCAATCGCGCCGAGCGCAGTGCCAAGGGCGGCGACAAGGAGGCTGCGGCACGCAAGCCGGTGCTGGCCAAGCTGCAGGCGGCGCTGGCTGATGGAAAGTCGGGACGTGCGGCCGGCCTGGATGAGGAAGAGAAGACGCTGGTGCGCGATCTGTTCCTGCTCACGCTCAAGCCGGTGATGTACATCGCCAACGTGCTGGAAGACGGTTTCGAGAACAATCCGCACCTGGATGCCGTGCGCGCGCACGCTGCAGGCGAAGGTGCAGAAGTGGTGCCGGTCTCGGCCGCGATCGAAGAAGAGCTGTCCCAGCTGGACGACGAGGACCGCGATACCTTCCTGGCCGATCTCGGGCTGAGCGAGCCTGGCTTGAATCGCGTCATTCGCGCCGCTTACACGCTGCTCGGCCTGCAGACCTACTTCACCGCAGGCGTCAAGGAAGTGCGCGCCTGGACGGTCAGGGCTGGCTCCACCGCGCCGCAGGCGGCGGCCGTCATTCACACCGATTTCGAGAAGGGCTTCATCCGCGCCGAGACCATCGGTTTCGATGATTTCATCAAGTATCGCGGCGAAGCCGGTGCGCGCGACGCGGGCCGCCTGCGTCTGGAAGGCAAGGAATATCGCGTCCAGGAAGGCGACGTGCTGCACTTCCGTTTCAACGTCTGATCCGGTGCGCGCGGCGTCGTTCGCCGCGCGCTGTCGGGTGTGACGAATAGTTCAAAATTTTTGTTGACACCGGGTGCGTCCCACAACAAAATAACGGGCTGCTTCACCCCGAACCGATTCGCTTCACCGCGCAACGGTCCGGTAGTAAAAGCTGGAGGGATACCCAAGCGGCCAACGGGGGCAGACTGTAAATCTGCTGGCTTACGCCTTCGGTGGTTCGAATCCACCTCCCTCCACCAGTTTCACGTTGTGGCATGCAGTTCCCGGCGCGGGAGTAGTTCAACGGTAGAACCTCAGCCTTCCAAGCTGATGGTGCGGGTTCGATTCCCGTCTCCCGCTCCATTGAACGCAAATGCATGGCATAATGCAAAACTCGCTCACGTAGCTCAGTCGGTAGAGCACCTCCTTGGTAAGGAGGAGGTCGAAGGTTCGATTCCTTTCGTGAGCACCATTACTCAATCGTCTTAACTCCAAACGATTACCGAGAACTTGCACCCATGGCAAAAGCTAAATTCGAGCGCACCAAGCCGCACGTGAACGTCGGCACCATCGGTCACGTCGACCATGGCAAGACCACGTTGACCGCCGCGCTGACCAAGATCGGTGCAGAGCGTTTCGGTGGCGAGTTCAAGGCGTATGACGCGATCGACGCAGCGCCGGAAGAAAAGGCGCGCGGCATCACGATTTCGACCGCGCACGTCGAATACGAATCCCCGACCCGCCACTACGCACACGTTGACTGCCCCGGCCACGCCGACTACGTCAAGAACATGATCACCGGTGCGGCGCAGATGGACGGCGCGATCCTGGTGTGTTCGGCCGCTGACGGCCCGATGCCGC
>NZ_JSZE01000063.1 GCF_000802365.1 Xanthomonas cannabis pv. cannabis | reverse complement strand
CGCAGGTCGAGGTGGTCGAGGACGTGGTCGTGTCGCTGCGCAAGCCGCAGCGCGTGGCGCGCTTTGCGGTGGACACCATCTACCGGCAGGGGCGCGGGGAGCAGGTGGCGTCGGGTTTCGAAACCAATGGTGCGCCCGCTGTGGGCGAGCACTATCTGGAGTTCATGCAGCACTACTACACCGCGCTGACCCAGGTGAGCGAGCCGACCATCGACGCTGCCGATGCGCTGAACGTGCGCACCCACGAAACCTATCGGCTGGAATGGCCGGCCAGGGAAGGCGACGAGCTCGGCTTCCCGTTGTTCCAGCTCGGCGAGTGGATGCAGGCCTTGCCCGCGCAGGCGCGCAAGAGCCCGCTGGCGCTGGGCGGACCGCAGCTGGCACGGCAGACCGTGCGCGTGCAGGCCGACCCGGCGGTGACCGTGGAGAGCGACAGGCAGATCGTGGCCAACCCCTGGTTCCGCTTCTCGCGCACGATCGCAGTACGCGATGACCGCCTGGTCATCGTGGGTGAATGGCAGCGTTTTACCGATCGCATTCCTGCCGGGGAGGTGGCACGTGCATCGGCCGACATGGAGCGTGCGCGCGACCTGCTGTACTTCAATCACGATCTCAAGCCGCAGCGGCGCTTGCAACCACCGGACTGGCGGGCGCTGGGCGATCCGTTGGCCGGGCTGCTGGCGCTGATCGTGCTGGTACTGGTGTGCCTGCCGTGGTGGCGTGCTGGCGGATTGGGCGGGATGCTGTTCAACCCGCATGGCACGGCGCAACGCATGCCGCAACACCGCCGGTTGCGCATGAGCGCGTGGGCCGTGTTTGTCGTGACCACGCTGGTGTCGACATGGATGTGGCTGCACGCGCTGCCGTGGTGGATGCAGCTGGCGGGCGTCGTCGCCGTCGGTGCGCTGCTGCCGCTGGGCTGCGTGCTGCTCACGTTGCTGTTGCGCTGGATGGGCAGCGCTGCGCGTTTCGATCGCCTGCTGCCGGCGATGGCCGGCAGTGTCCTGCCATGGTTGGTGTGCGTGCTCGCCGCGCTGGTGGCGCTCAAGGGCAGGGTGGAGCTGCTGCGCGCCGGGGCCAGCGACCCGGCCGGCATGGCGCAGCTGTCGGTGTGCGTGCTGCTGCTGATGCTCGGGGCGGTGTGGTGGTCGATCAGCGCAATCCAGTCGGTGGCCGGCACGACCGGCTGTGCGCGCAGCCGCGCGTTCGGTGCCTGGGCGTTGACGCTGTCACTGCTGGGCGTGCTGCTGGCGGTGCTGGGGGTGCCGGTCGCCATCGTGGCGATGGGCTGAGGCGGGATGCGGCCCACCTCGGCTGCAGGCTCCTGCGCTGGCAGCGCGCACTCCACCGGCGATGGCCGGCCGGCACCCTGCGCAGGGCTTTGCAAAGCCGCAAAGGGCTGTGACACTGCCAGCCCCCTCGTTGTTGCCGCGGAGTCAGTGTGATGTCGACCGTGCGTCCCCCGTTGACCGTGCATGGCATGTCCAGCTCCGGTAATTGCTACAAGGTGCGCCTGCTGCTGGAGCAGCTGGGCAGCCGGTATCACTGGGTCGAAGTGGACAGCGTGGCCGGGCAGAGCCGCACGCCCGAGTACCTGGCCAAGAACCCCAACGGCAAGGTGCCGATGGTGGAGCGCGACGACGGCCGCGTGCTCACCGAATCCAACGCGATCCTGTTCTGGCTGGCCGAAGGCACGCCGTACCTGCCCACCGATGCCTGGCAGCGCGCGCAGGCCCTGAGCTGGATGTTCTTCGAGCAGTACAGCCATGAGCCGTATGTGGCGGTGGCGCGTTTCATCAGCCTGTGGACCCCGCGCGATGCGTCGCGCCGCGCAGAACTGCCGCAGCTGCGCGCGCGCGGCGAACAGGCCCTGGCGGTGATGGAACAGCACCTGCAGCAGCACGCCTGGTTCACCGGCGCCGATTACGGCATTGCCGACATCGCCTTGTTTGCCTACACCCATTGTGCGGCAGATGGCGGCTTCGATCTGGAGCGTTGGCCGGCGATCGATGCTTGGCTGCAACGCGTGCAGGCGTTGCCTGGATTCGTGCCGATGCCGACCCCTGCGGCGGTGGCGGCATGAGCGGCGCACGCTGCGTGCGGGTGGCCGATTCTGCGGCAGCCAACTGCGGAGCAGGTGGGGGCGGGCAGGGCGCTGGATCGACCCCCGCGCACTCGCGCCAAGGCCGGCACGCCGGCAGTGCGCGGTGTGCCGGCGCTTCTCGCCCGGCCACCGTCATGTCGCAGGGGCGCTGAGGATGTGCGGATTGGCAGGATTGCTGCTGGCCTCGCCGCGCCTGCACGGCGAGCAGCTCGACGCGCTGGTGCGCCCCATGGGTGCGGCCGTGCGTCATCGCGGCCCCGACGATGCCGGCACCTGGTGCGATGCGCAGGCTGGCGTGGCGCTGGCGCACCAGCGGCTGAGCATCCTGGATCTGTCGCCGCTGGGACATCAGCCAATGCGCTCGGCCGACGGCCGCTATGTGCTGGCCTACAACGGCGAGGTCTACAACTTCGCGCAGTTGCGCGCGGCCCTGGCGGCGCTGGGGCATCGTTTTCGCGGTCATTCCGATACCGAGGTGCTGTTGGCGGCGGTGGTGGAGTGGGGCCTGGACGACACCCTGTCCCGCTGCAACGGCATGTTCGCCATCGCGCTGTGGGACGAGCGCGACAACTGTCTGTTTCTTGCACGCGACCGGGTGGGCAAAAAGCCCCTGTACTACGGCTGGGCCGGCGACACCTTGGTGTTCGGTTCCGAACTCAAGGCGTTGTGGCAGCACCCGGATTTCGACAATGGCGTCGATCGCAACGCGCTGACCTTGCTGCTGCGTCTGGGCTACATCCCGGCCCCGGCCTGCATCCATGAGCACACCTTCAAGCTGATGCCCGGCCGGGTGCTGCGGATGGATGCGCAGACCGTGGCGGCGGGCGCTGCCGCGCACCGGCCGGATCAGGCGCAGCAGCCGTTCTGGAATGCGCGCGAAGCGATGCAGCGCGCGCTGGCAGCGCCGTTCACCGGCACCGATGCGCAGGCCGAAGCGCAACTGGACAGCGTGTTGCGCGATGCGGTGGCGCTGCGCATGGTGGCCGACGTGCCGGTGGGCGTGTTCCTGTCCGGCGGCACCGATTCGTCGATCGTCACCGCGATGATGCAGGCGCAGAGCGCCCAGCCGGTGCACACCTTCAGCATTGGTTTCGAAGGCTCGCATCACGACGAGGCGCCGCTGGCGCGCGAAGTGGCCACGCATCTGCACACCGACCACACCGAGCTCTATGTCAGCGGCGCCGATGCGCTGGCGGTGGTGCCGACCTTGCCGGACATGTTCGACGAACCGTTTGCCGACGCCTCGCAGGTGCCGACGGCCCTGGTGGCGCGGCTGGCACGCGGCGGGGTGACGGTGGCGCTGTCCGGCGACGGGGGCGACGAACTGTTCTTCGGCTACGGCCGCTACCAGCGCGCGCTGCGCAACTGGCGCATGCACGGCCTGGTACCGGGTCCGCTGCGCCGGCTGATGGCGGTGGCGGCGCGCAGCAACGGCGAGTCCTCGCGCACCGGCGGATTGGCCGCGCTGGTGGCCGAAGCCGGCGCGCGTGGCATCGGCGACATCTACCGCAACCGCATCTCGCGTTGGCGCGATCCGGCCGCGGTGGTGCTGGGCGCCACCGAGCCGGACAGTTTCTACAGCCTGGCCGACCCGCTGCACGGCTCGGGCACGCCGGCCGACGCGATGATGCTGGCCGATTTTGCCGCCTACCTGCCCGACGATCTGTTGTGCAAGGTGGATCGCACCACCATGGCGGTGGGTCTGGAAGCGCGCGCACCGTTGCTGGACTGGCGCGTGGCCGAGTTCGCCTGGTCGTTGCCGTTGTCGCTCAAGTACCGCGACGGCGTCAGCAAGTATCTGCTCAAGCGCGTGCTGTGCCGCTACCTGCCCGACCCGATGGTGTACCGCGGCAAGCGTGGCTTCGGCGCCCCGGTCAGTGCGTGGTTGCGCGGCGATCTGCACGGCTGGGCGGACGATCTGCTGGCGCATGGCACGCTGGAGCGCGAGGGCGTGTTTGCCGCCGATACCGTGGCCGGGCTCTGGCGCGCCTTCAACGGCGGCGAGCGCAAATGGCATACGCACCTGTGGACGGTGCTGATGTTCCAGGCATGGCAGGCGCATTGGCGCGCGCAGCGGGCGGCGGTGAGCCGCTGAGGCGTTTCACCGGGTGTGCGCGTCGGGCTGACTAGAGTCGGGCGCTGGTTTCCCCAATGGAGCGTTCCCATGAGCAAGTTCACCATCGCCGTCCTCGTCGGCAGCCTGCGCGCAGCGTCGTACAACCGTCAGCTGGCACGCGCGCTGGAGCATCTGGCCGGCGACAAGGCCGTGTTCGAGTACGTGGAAATCGGGGATATCCCGTTGTACAACCAGGATCGCGATGGCGATTTCCCGGCCGAAGGCACGCGCCTGAAACAGCAGATCCGCGCCGCCGATGCGGTGTTGTTCGTGACCCCCGAATACAACCGCTCGATCCCCGGCGTGCTCAAGAACGCGCTGGACACCGGCTCGCGCCCGTATGGCGACAGCGCGTTTTCCGGCAAGCCGGCAGCGGTGGTCGGCATCTCGGTCGGCGCCATCGGCACCGCCACCGCGCAGCAGCACCTGCGCAACGTGCTGGCCTACCTGAACATGCATGTGCTCGGCCAGCCGGAGGTGTTCCTGCAGTACAATGACGGCCTGTTCGGGCCGGACGACCAGCTCGCCAACGCCGACAGCCGCACGTTCCTGCAGGGCTTCATCGACGCCTTCCTGGGCCTGATCGAGCGCACCAAGCGCTGAGTTGACCACAGCGAATCCCGGCCTGGCTCAGGCCTGCCGAACGGGCCGGGGGCAGGCCGCAAACCCAGGCGGGGCGGGCGTCTCGGCCGTTGCGACAGCGCTGGCGTACAACGCTGATGCACCGGCTGTCCACCAGTTATCCACAGAGTTGTGCATGGTCGTCGGCGCCGCCGATGACTATGCTTCCTGCCCTCGTCTCCCCGCGTCAGGTCTGTTCGTCCATGTCTGCTCGTCCTGGTTTCCGTTCCAAGCGCAATCGCGATCGCGACGACGACGATTACGATCGTCCCGAGCCGCGTCTGGACCAGTTGCGGGTACCGCCGCATTCGGTGGAGGCCGAACAGGCGGTGCTGGGCGGGCTGATGCTGGCGCCGGACGCGTTCGACCGGGTCAACGACCAGCTCACCGAAAACGATTTCTACCGGCGCGATCACCGGCTGATCTACCGCGCCATCCGCGAATTGAACGAGAAGGACCGCCCGTTCGATGCGGTGACCCTGGGCGAGTGGTTCGAGTCGCAGGGCAAGCTGGAGCAGGTGGGCGATGGTGCCTACCTGATCGAGCTGGCCAGCACCACGCCGTCGGCGGCCAACATCGCCGCGTATGCGGAAATCGTGCGCGACAAGGCGGTGCTGCGGCAACTGATCGAGGTGGGGACCACCATCGTCAACGATGGCTTCCAGCCGGAAGGCCGCGAGAGCGTTGAATTGCTGTCGGCCGCGGAAAAAGCCGTGTTCAAGATCGCCGAAGCCGGCGCGCGCGGCCGCACCGATTTCGTGGCGATGCCGGGCGCCCTGAAGGATGCCTTCGAAGAGCTGCGCAACCGGTTTGAAAACGGCGGCAACATCACCGGCCTTCCCACCGGCTACACCGATTTCGACGCGATGACCGCCGGCCTGCAGCCGACCGACCTGATCATCCTGGCGGCACGTCCGGCCATGGGCAAGACCACCTTCGCGCTAAACATCGCCGAATACGCCGCGATCAAATCCAAGAAAGGCGTGGCGGTATTTTCGATGGAAATGTCGGCCTCGCAGCTGGCGATGCGCCTGATCTCGTCGAACGGCCGCATCAACGCGCAGCGTCTGCGTACCGGCGCGCTGGAAGACGAGGATTGGGCGCGCGTGACCGGCGCGATCAAGATGCTGAAGGAAACCAAGATCTTCATCGACGACACGCCTGGCGTGTCGCCGGAGGTGCTGCGGTCCAAGTGCCGCCGGCTCAAGCGCGAACACGATCTGGGCCTGATCGTGATCGATTACCTGCAGCTGATGTCGGTGCCGGGCAACAGCGAGAACCGTGCAACGGAAATCTCGGAAATCTCGCGTGGACTCAAGGGCCTGGCCAAGGAACTCAACGTGCCGGTGATCGCGCTGTCGCAGCTCAACCGCTCGCTGGAAACGCGCACCGACAAGCGCCCGGTGATGGCCGACCTGCGCGAATCGGGCGCAATCGAGCAGGACGCGGACATGATCGTCTTCATCTACCGCGACGATTACTACAACAAGGAAAATTCGCCGGACAAGGGCCTGGCCGAGATCATCATCGGCAAGCACCGCGGCGGGCCGACCGGTGCGTGCAAGCTCAAGTTCTTCGGCGAATACACCCGCTTCGACAATCTGGCGCACGATTCGGTGGGCAGCTTCGAGTAACGGCCGCGCGGCCGGTGCCCGCGCGCGTGGAGGGCATTGGACGGTGGTGGCGCGGCATGCCCCGCGTCGCCTGCTACGCGTAGGCGCGTAATGATGGCGATGGCACTTGCGCAGTGATTGCGGCACGCGGTCTGCCAGTGCGCATGCGCAGCATGCTGATCGGCATGCAGGCAATGAACGCCGCCCGGCATCGCGCCATCGTTGCGTTTGCTGGCTTATGCTGCGCAGCCTCACCGCCGCTGCCGAGTCCGCATGTCATACGCCATCGTCTGGTTCCGTCGCGATCTGCGCCTGGAGGACAACCCGGCCCTGCGTGCTGCACTCGATGCCGGGCACCATCCGATCCCGCTGTATATCGATGCGCCACACGAAGAAGGCGAATGGGCACCCGGTGCGGCCTCGCGCAGCTGGCGGCATCACTCGCTCGCCGCGCTGGAGGTATCGTTGCGCGCGCTGGGCAGTGGGCTGGTCGTGCGGACCGGCAGCAGCGAGCAGGTGCTGGAGGAGGTGGTCGCCCAGACCGGTGCGGTGGCGGTGTACTGGAACCGCAAATACGAACCGGCGACCCAGTCGCGTGATGCCCAGATCAAGCGCAACCTGCGCGAGCGCGGCATCGACGTGCAGAGCTGCAATGCATCGCTGTTGTTCGAGCCATGGCAGCTGTCCACGCAGCAGGGCGGGCCGTACAAGGTGTTCACCCCGTTCTGGCGCAATGCGCTGACGCAGCTGCAGCTGCCGGCCGCGGTGGCGGCACCTCGCAGCCTGCCGCCATTGCCGGCAACGCTGCCGTCCGTTGCGCTGGAGACGCTGGCGCTGCGCCCGGACCTGAAGTGGGACACCGGCTTTTGGGAGCACTGGCAGCCTGGCGAGACTGGCGCGCACGAAATGCTGGAGATCTTCATCGACGGCGCGCTCAACGGGTATCGCGACAATCGCGACCGCCCCGATCGTGTCGGCACCTCGCAACTGTCGCCGCATCTGCACTTTGGCGAGATCGCGCCGTGGCGGATTGCCGCCACCCTGGAAGCGCATCGCAATGCGCGCAACAGTGCCGAAATCGACGGCTACATCCGCCAGTTGGGTTGGCGCGATTTTGCGTATCACCTGCTGCATCATTTCCCGGACACCACCAACCGGAATCTCAATCCGCGTTTCGAAGGCTTCGCGTGGGCAAAGGCCGATCCGGTGGTCCTGCAGGCCTGGCAACGTGGCCGCACCGGCATTCCGATCGTCGATGCCGGCATGCGGCAACTCTGGCACACCGGCTGGATGCACAACCGCGTTCGCATGATCGTGGCCAGCCTGCTGTGCAAGCATCTGCGCGTGCACTGGGTCGAAGGCGCGCGTTGGTTCTGGGACACGCTGGTGGATGCAGACCTGGCCAACAACACCATGGGGTGGCAATGGGTGGCCGGCACCGGCGCCGATGCCGCACCGTATTTCCGTGTGTTCAATCCGGTGACGCAAGCAGAAAAGTTCGATCCGCAAGCGGCCTACATCACCCGCTGGGTGCCCGAGCTTGGCAAGCTTGCAGTGAAGGAACGCTTCGCTCCGTGGCTGCATCCGCTGTCGCTGGCGCGGCTTGCGCCGGAGTATCCGCGAGCGCCCATCATCGGGCTGGCCGAAGGACGTGACGCCGCATTGGCGGCGTATGCAAAGACGCGCGGCTGACCACTGACGACAGCAATGCATTTTGGTCTGCGTGCTGCTGCAATGTGGCGCTTTTCAAGTACGGCACGCGTCATCCTGGTGCTGCTGTGCGGCCAGCGGGTCGGCACGCAACGACTGCTTTGCCATGATGCGCGCGAGAAAACGTTTTCCTGAATGGACAACCCGCTGCGCGTCGCCGTCGCCCGCTTTCATCATGCGCCAGTCGCGTTAGTCTGTTTATCCTCGCGCACACGATTGAGCGCCGGATGGTCCGGCGAGAGGAGAACACCATGTCCCCAGCAGCCACCAAGAGCCTCGCCGTTGCACTGGCCAGCGCCATCGCGCTGTCAGCCTGCGCGACCGGCGGCTCGTATGTGCAGCGCGATCAATACGGTGAGCAGACGCAACAGCAGAATCGCACCGGCCGCAATGCGCTGATCGGTACCGCCATCGGTGTGGCTGCAGGTCTGCTCACCGGCGACAGCGCCACCGAGCGTCGCCAACATGCCATGGTCGGTGCCGGCATCGGCGCGCTGAGTGGTGCAGCAGTCGGCCAGTACCAGGACCGCCAGGAACGCGCACTGCGCGAACGCACCGCCAATACCGGTATCGAAGTGCAGCGTCAGGGCGACAACATCACCTTGAACCTGCCCGACGGGATCACCTTCGACTTCGGCAAGTCCGCGTTGAAGCCGCAGTTCTACAGCGCGCTCAACGGAGTCGCGTCCACGCTGCGCGAGTACAACCAGACCATGGTGGAAGTGGTTGGGCACACCGACAGCGTTGGTAGCGATGCGGTCAACCAGCGACTGTCGGAAGAACGCGCCGGTGCCGTGGCGCAATACCTGACCGCGCAGGGCGTGCAGCGCGAGCGCATGGAAACCATGGGCGCCGGCAAGCGTTACCCGATTGCCGACAACAGCACCGATGCCGGCCGCGCACAGAACCGTCGCGTCGAAATTCGCCTGATTCCGTTGCGCGCCGAAGGCGCCGCCAGCAATACCGGCATGCGGTGAGTGTGCTGCATTGAATCGTGGGTCGGTCGATTCGACTGGCCCGCGATGTACTGACAACAGGCCGCGGAAGCGGCCTGTTTTTTTGCACTGCATGTCTAATGGTCAAAAGCGGCTGATCTGCGTCTTGGCTGCAAGGCCCTTGCCCGCGCATCATCGCGGGACACGCTGCAAGTACGTCCATGTAGCTCTGGCGCGGCATCCATGCCGCTCAAGGTCCCGCGACGGTGAGCGGGCAAGGACCAGTCAAGTTGGTCGGTGTGCAGAGCTTTCAAAAAAACACCAGCCAGCTGTCTGGCGAGGGAACCGCGCCCTCGACCAACTAAGCTTCTGATCTAAACAGTTCCGGACCGGTCTTGCTTAGAGGCTTGGCGCTACATCGCTTTGACGCAACACGCATCGGCATTCAACCATCGCTCGCAGACATACCCTCATCCGCCCGTTGGGCACTTTCTCCCGCTGGAAGAAGGATTACTCCATTGGGCGACTGCTTGAAGCGGTCTTACGCCGTGACGTTTTCCAGGATGCGCTTGCCCTCGGCGCGCAGTTCCGCTTCTGCGCCCACTTCGACCTTCGCATCGTGGTCGGCCTTTTGCGCAGCCAGACGGGCAGGGCATTGCGCCATCATGTAGTCGGCATCGAAATTCATGCGCGTCACCAAAAAGTCCACGAACGCGCGCACCTTTGGCGAGACCAGTCGCCCACCGGCAAATACCGCATTGAAATCCACTTCCGGCCCGGTCCAGCCAGCGAGCACGCGGCGTACCAGACCCGATTGCACGAACGGCTTGGCCATCACATCGCCGGTGAGCAGCAAGCCTTCACCGCATAACACCGCACCGTTGAGCGCCGCCGGGTCGTTGGCCACCATCAACGGGTTGACCGGGAAATCGCGGATGTCGCTGCCATCGCTCAGCGACCAGAAGAAACGGTTGTTATGCACATTGCGGTTCTTGCGCAACGCCAAGGTGCGATGGAATTGCAGCTCGTCCGGATGCAGCGGCTCACCATAACGCTCGATATAGGACGGACTGGCGAATACCTGCGTGCGCAGGCTGCCCAGCTTGCGCGCGACCAGATTCGAATCGGGCAGGGCGCCGACGCGCAGCGCCAGATCGGCTTCGCCGCCGATCAGGTCCAGCTTCTCGTTGCCTAGATGCATGTCCAGCTGGATTTCCGGATATTGCGCATGGAATTCACCTAGCAATGGTGCGATCCAGGTGATGCCCAGCGAATACGGCACGGTGAAGCGCAACCAGCCGCGCGGGCCCGATTGCAGTTGCCCCACCGCGCTTTCGGCTTCTTCCAACTCGCGGGCGATGCGCTGGCAATGCTCGTGGTACACCGAGCCGGCTTCGGTCAGGCCGATGCGACGCGTGGTCCGGTGCAGCAGGCGCGCACCCAGGCGCGTTTCCAGTTCCTGCACCTTACGGCTGACGGTGGTCTTGGGCAGGCCGAGCGCGTTGGCGGCGGCGATGAAGCTGCCCTGTTCGACCACCTTGACGAAGATCAGGGTGTCGTTGAGATCGTGTGTCATGGGACTGCCTTCCGAGGGTCAGGAGGGATTAGACCGCTTGCGGGACGATTATTCCCCTAAATCCGGACTAATCAAGTGCTGCTTTGAGGCCTAGCTTATGCGGCATCCCCCTCCATGCAGGAGCACGGCCATGTGGTTGTGCGATGTCTTCGGTTTGTCTTCCGCGTCCCGCAGCGCCATCGAAAGCGCGTTCGATCCGGTGGTTTCCTCGGTAAAAAGCCAGCGCGCCAGCGTTTCGCGTGCGTTTTCCGCATCGCCGAAACGGCAGGCCGGCGGCGCGCCCGCGCGGCGGACTGGACTGCCGGCGCGCTGGGTACAGCGTGGAATTGTCCCGATGTCGGGAGTGAAAGTCCCATGAACGGGATGGTCCAATCCGAGACGGCGGTCATAGGCGGTGCGGGCAGCGTGGGCGCGGGCATCGTCGCCGCGCTGCTCGACGCCGGCATGCCGGTGCTGGTGATTGGACGTGATGCCGCCAAGCTGGCGGCGCTGCGTGCCGAGCATGGCGATTCGCTGTTGCTGGATACCTTGCGCGGCTCGGTCGCCGACGATGCGTCCGCGCTGGCCCTGGCCACCGAGCTGGCCCAGCGGCCTCGTCCGCTGGGCGCGGTGATCGCCAGCCTGGGTAGCCCGCCCAAGGCCGGGCGTCTGCTTGACCGGCCGGTAGCGGCATTGCGCCGCCGCCTGGAGCGCGACGTGCTGCCGCATCTGGCTGCCGCCCGCCACCTGCTGCCGCTGCTGGCCGAGGCCGACGGTGGCGGCCGCTATCTGTTGCTCGGCAGCCCCTGCGCGCTGCGTGCCTGGTCGGCGCATGGCGACCGCTCGGTCGCCGCCGCCGCCACCCGCATGCTGGCGCAGGTGCTGCATGAAGAAGCCAAGCCGCTGGGCGTGCGCGTGCACCTGCTCTCGGTCGAGCAACCGGTGTGTACGCCCGGCCGCGCCAAGGAGGCCTGTCCGGAATGGATTCGCGCCGTGGATGTCGGGCGCGCCGCCGTCTCCCTGATCGCCGGGCCCGGCCAGCCCGGACAACCCATCGTGACCGTCAGCCGTCGTCTGCCCTCCGCCCCGTCGGTGGACCGGTTGGCCGGTCTGCATTTGCCTATCCCCACTCGAGAGATGTCTCCATGACCCCGAACGCCACCCCGTTCCGTTTCCCCATGCGTCCCGTGCTGACGGCCGCCGTGCTCGCGGTGGTGCTTGCCGCCTGTGGCGGCGGCGCTGCGCAGACCGGCGCACCGCCACCGCCCAGCGTCAGTGTCGCCCCGGTGCTGATCAAGGAGATCAGCCAGTGGGACGAATTCAGCGGCCGGATCGAGCCGGTGGAAAGCGTCGAGCTGCGCCCGCGCGTGTCCGGCTACATCGACAAGGTCAACTACACCGAAGGTGCGGAAGTGAAGAAGGGCGATGTGCTCTTCAGCATCGACGACCGTAGCTATCGCGCCGATTTCGCCCGCGCCAATGCCGCGCTGGTGCGGGCCCGCACCCAGGCCACGCTGGCGCGCAGCGAAGCCGCGCGTGCACGCAAACTCTCCGACCAGCAGGCCATTTCCACCGAAACCTGGGAGCAGCGCCGCGCCGCCGCCGATCAGGCCGATGCCGATCTGCTGGCCGCACAGGCCGCGGTGGACACCGCCAGGCTCAACCTGGACTGGAGCCGCGTGCGTGCGCCGATCGACGGCCGCGCCGGTCGGGCGATGGTCACCGCCGGCAACCTGGTCACCGCCGGCGACAGCGCCAGCGTGCTGACCACGCTGGTGTCGCTGGACAAGGTGTTTGTCTATTTCGATGCCGACGAAGGCACCTTCCTGCGCTATTCGCAGATGGCCCGCAACGGCGAGCGTCCGGACGAACGTGGCGGTCAGTTGCCGGTGCGCATCGGCCTGGTCGGCGAGCAGGGCTTTCCGCACGAAGGGCGGGTGGATTTCCTGGACAACCAGGTGACCCGCAGCACCGGCACCATCCGCGTGCGTGCGGTGCTGGACAACGCACAGCGGCAGTTCACGCCGGGCCTGTACGCCCACGTACAGCTGCTGGGCAGCGGCCAGTTCAAGGCCATGCTTGTCGACGAAAAGGCGGTGCTGACCGACCAGGACCGCAAGTACGTCTATGTGGTCGACAAGGACGGCAAGGCGCAGCGGCGCGATGTGGAGCTCGGCCGCGCTGCCGATGGTCTGCGCATCGTGCGCAAGGGCCTGGCGGCCGGTGACCGTGTCGTGGTCGACGGCGTGCAGAAGATCTTCATGCCCGGCATGCCGGTCGATGCCAAGGCCGTGGCCATGGCATCGGCGCCGGCAGCGGACAAACGCACCGCTTCGAACTGATTCATCGCTGCAGCGCAGCCCATGAACGCCGGCCTTTCCATCGGGCCGGCTCGGGGCCGCCGTGCCGCGCCGCCACCCGGCGGCAACCTCCTTCAGGACCACCCCAATGGACTTTTCCCGTTTTTTCATCGACCGGCCGATCTTTGCCGCGGTGCTGTCGATCATCATCTTCGCGGCCGGCCTGATCGCCATGCCGCTGCTGCCGATCAGCGAATACCCCGAAGTGGTACCGCCGAGCGTGCAGGTGCGCGCGGTGTATCCGGGCGCCAATCCCAAGGTCATCGCCGAGACCGTCGCCACGCCGCTTGAGGAAGCCATCAACGGCGTGGAAAACATGATGTACATGAAGTCGGTCGCCGGCTCGGACGGCGTGCTGATGGTCACCGTGACCTTCAAGCCGGGCACCGACCCGGACCAGGCGCAGGTGCAGGTGCAGAACCGCGTCAGCCAGGCGCAGGCGCGTCTGCCCGAGGACGTGCGCCGCCAGGGCGTGACCACGCAGAAGCAGTCACCCACGCTGACCATGGTGGTGCATCTGACCTCGCCCAAGGGCAAGTACGACTCGCTGTACCTGAGCAACTACGCCACCTTGAAGGTCAAGGACGAGTTGTCGCGCCTGCTTGGCGTGGGCCAGATCCGCGTGTTCGGTGCCGGCGATTACGCCATGCGCATCTGGTTGAACCCGGACAAGGTAGCCGCGCGCGGCCTGACCGCCAGCGATGTGGTTGCCGCCATCCGCGAGCAGAACGTGCAGGTCTCCGCCGGCCAGCTCGGCGCAGAACCCATGCCCAACAAGAGCGATTTCCTGCTCTCGATCAATGCGCAGGGTCGCCTCACCACCGAAGAAGAGTTCGGCAACATCGTCATCCGCAGCGGCAACAGCGGCGAGATCGTGCGGCTGAGCGACGTGGCGCGCCTGGAGCTGGGCGCCGGTAACTACACGTTGCGTTCGCAGCTGGACAACCAGAACGCGGTGGGCATGGGCGTGTTCCAGTCGCCCGGTGCCAACGCGATCGAACTGTCGGACGCGGTACGCGCCAAGATGGCCGAGCTGGAAAAGCAGTTCCCGCAGGACATGGCCTGGTCGGCGGCCTATGACCCCACCGTGTTCGTGCGTGACTCGATCAGTGCGGTGGTGCACACGCTGCTGGAGGCGGTGCTGCTGGTGGTGCTGGTGGTGATCCTGTTCCTGCAGACCTGGCGCGCGTCGATCATTCCGTTGCTGGCGGTGCCGGTGTCGGTGGTCGGTACATTTGCCGCGCTGTATCTGCTCGGCTTTTCGATCAACACGCTGAGCCTGTTCGGGCTGGTGCTGGCGATCGGCATCGTGGTCGACGATGCGATCGTGGTGGTGGAAAACGTCGAGCGCAACATCGAAGAAGGCCTGAGCCCATTGGCGGCTGCCCATCAGGCCATGCGCGAAGTGTCCGGGCCGATCATCGCCATCGCGCTGGTGCTGTGCGCGGTGTTCGTGCCGATGGCGTTCCTGTCGGGCGTGACCGGCCAGTTCTACAAGCAGTTCGCGGTGACCATCGCCATTTCCACGGTGATTTCGGCGATCAACTCGCTGACCTTGTCGCCGGCGCTGGCGGCGATGCTGCTCAAGTCGCACGACGCACCCAAGGATGGTCCGTCGCGGTTGATCGACCGTTTGTTCGGCTGGTTGTTCCGCCCGTTCAATCGTTTCTTCAACACCAGCTCGCACAAATACCAAGGCGCGGTGTCGCGTGCGCTGGGCAAGCGGGGTGCGGTGTTCGTGGTCTACCTGCTGCTGCTGGTCGGTACCGGTTTCATGTTCAAGCTGGTGCCGGGTGGCTTCATTCCGACCCAGGACAAGCTGTATCTGATTGCGGGCACCAAGCTGCCGGAAGGCTCGTCGCTGGAGCGCACCAATGAGGTGATCCGCCAGATCAGCCAGATCGCGCTGCAGACCGACGGTGTGGATCACGCAATCGCGTTCCCGGGCCTGAACCCGCTGCAGTTCACCAATACGCCCAATACCGGCACGGTGTTCCTGACGCTCAAGCCGTTCAGTCAGCGCAGCCGCACCGCCGCGCAGATCAATGCGGAAATCAACGCACGCATCAGCCAGATCCAGCAGGGCTTCGCGTTCGCCTTCATGCCGCCACCGATTCTTGGCTTGGGCCAGGGCTCGGGCTACTCGCTGTACATCCAGGACCGTGCCGGCCTGGGCTATGGCCAGTTGCAGAGTGCGGTGAATGCGATGTCCGGTGCGATCTCGCAAACGCCGGGCATGCAGTTCCCGATCGGTACCTACCAGGCCAACGTGCCGCAGCTCGACGCCAAGGTCGACCGCGACAAGGCCAAGGCGCAGGGCGTGCCGCTGACCAATCTGTTCGACACGCTGCAGACCTATCTGGGTTCGTCCTACATCAACGACTTCAATCGCTTCGGTCGCACCTACCAGGTGATCGCCCAGGCCGATGGACAGTTCCGCGATAGCGTGGAAGACATCGCCAACCTGCGCACGCGCAATGCCAACGGCGACATGGTGCCGATCGGTAGCATGGTCACGCTGGGCCAGACCTACGGCCCGGACCCGGTGATCCGCTATAACGGCTACCCGGCCGCCGACCTCATCGGCGAAGCGGACCCGCGCGTGCTGTCGTCCACCGAGGCCATGCAGAAGCTGTCCGGCATGGCGCCGCAAGTGCTGCCCAACGGCATGAACATCGAGTGGACCGACCTGAGCTACCAGCAGTCCACGCAAGGCAACTCGGCATTGATCGTGTTCCCGATGGCGGTGTTGCTGGCGTTCCTGGTATTGGCCGCGTTGTACGAAAGCTGGACCCTGCCGCTGGCAGTGATCCTGATCGTGCCGATGACCTTGCTGTCTGCGCTGTTCGGTGTGTGGCTCACCAATGGCGACAACAACGTGTTCGTGCAGGTGGGTCTGGTGGTGTTGATGGGCCTGGCCTGCAAGAACGCGATCCTGATCGTGGAGTTCGCCCGCGAGCTGGAAATGCACGGCAAGGGCATCGTGGAAGCCGCACTGGAGGCCTGCCGCCTGCGTCTGCGCCCGATCGTGATGACTTCCATCGCCTTCATCGCCGGCACCGTGCCGCTGGTGTTCGGCCATGGTGCCGGCGCCGAAGTGCGCTCGGTCACCGGCATCACCGTGTTCGCCGGCATGTTGGGTGTGACCCTGTTCGGTCTGTTCCTGACCCCGGTGTTTTATGTGGCACTGCGCAAGTGGGTGACCCGCCGCGGTCCCGCTGCACCGGCTGCCGTTTCGCATGACGCCGTCAAGGCGTAAGCCCTGCACTTCCCCCAATTAAAGAGGATTCACCACATGAGCAACACCAAGATCGCACTGGTCACCGGCGCCACCCGCGGCATCGGCCTGGAAACCGTTCGGCAACTGGCCCAGGCCGGCGTGCACACGCTGCTGGCCGGCCGCAAGCGCGACGACGCCGTCGCCGCCGCCCTCAAGCTGCAGGCCGAAGGCCTGCCGGTGGAAGCGATTCAACTGGACGTCAACGACGACATCAGCATCGCCGCTGCCGTCGGCACGGTGGAGCAGCGCCATGGCCATCTGGATATCCTGGTCAACAACGCCGGCATCATGGTCGAAGACATCCAGCGCAAGCCCTCCGAGCAGAGCCTGGATGCGTGGAAGCGGACCTTCGACACCAACCTGTTCGCGGTGGTCGGCGTGACCAAGGCGTTCCTGCCGCTGCTGCGTCGTTCGCTGGCTGGGCGCATCGTCAACGTGTCGAGCATCCTCGGCTCGTTGACCTTGCACAGCCAGCCCGGCTCGCCGATCTATGACTTCAAGGTTCCGGCCTACAACGCCTCCAAGAGCGCGTTGAACAGCTGGACCGTGCATCTGGCCTACGAACTGCGCGACACCCCGATCAAGGTCAACATCGTGCATCCGGGCTACGTCAAGACCGACATGAACGGTGGCGGCGGCGAGATCGAGGTGGAGCAGGGCGCGCACAGCAGCGTGCAGATGGCGCTGCTGGACGCACACGGCCCCACCGGCAGCTACACCCACCTGGGAGAGACCTTGCCATGGTAAGAACATTGCTCGGCGCGGCACTGGCCGCGCTGGTGCTCAGCGGTTGCGCGGTGGGGCCGGATTACCGGCCCGACCCGCCCGCCTCGGTGACGCTGCAGGGCACGCAGGACGCTGCCTTCAGCGCTGAATCGCCGGTCGGCAACTGGTGGTCGCAATTCGACGACCCGGTGCTGGAGCAACTGGTGCGCGATGCGCTGTTCGCCAACCACGACCTGCGCATTGCGGTGTCGCGGGTGAAGCAGGCACGCGCGGTGTTTGTCGAGCGCCGTCTCGACCAGGCCCCGCACATCACCGCACAAGGCAGCTTCGATCGCCGCGAGCAGCAGCAGGTGATCGCCGGCAATCAGCGCTTCCTCACCGAGCAGACCACGCTCGGTCTGGATGCGGCCTGGGAGCTGGACCTGTTCGGTCGCCAGCGTCGCGCGTCGGAAGCCGCACGCGCCGATCTGGATGCGGAGCAGGCCAACCTGCAGGACGTGCAGGTCACCGTCGCCGCGGAAGTGGCACGCAATTACTTCGAATTGCGCGGCACCCAGAAGCAGCTGGACGTCTCCAAGCGCACCCTGGCCAATCTGCGCGACACCCAGAAACTCACGCAGACGCGCTGGGACCTGGGCGCCGGCAGCGAGCTGGATGTACAGAGCAGCCTGGCGCGGTTGAAGGCGATCGAAGCGGATATTCCGTTGCTGGAAACCGCAGAAGCGCAGTACCGCCATCGTCTGGCAGTGTTGCTGGGGCAACAGCCCGACGCGCTGGATGCCACCCTGGTGGCGCGCAGCATGCCGGCGTTCGCACGCCCGTTGCCGCTGGGCGACACCGCCGGCCTGCTGCGTCAGCGTCCGGATGTGCGCAGCGCCGAACGCCGGCTGGCCGCAGCCACCGCGCAGGTCGGCGTGGCCACGGCGGATCTGTTCCCGCGCATCAGCGTGAGTGGGTTTGTCGGCTTCCTGTCCGGCGATGCCGCCAGGTTGACCGAGGGCAATGCCAAGGCCTGGTCGATCACCCCGTCGATCAGCTGGGCGGCGTTCGACTTCGGCACCGTGCGTGCGCGCCTGCGTGCGAGCAAGGCGCAGGCCGAGGGCGCGTTGGCGCAGTACCAGCAGGCCGTCCTGCTGGCACTGGAAGACACCGAAAACGCCTTGATCGGGTATGGCCGCCAGCAGGCACGTCTGGCGATCGTCGTGGAGCAGGCCAATGCCGCGCGGCGAGCCGAGCAGCTGGCGCAGATCCGCTATCGCGAGGGCTCGGAGGACTTCCTCACCCTGCTGGATGCACAGCGCACCCAGCTGGCGGCGGACGATGCCCTGGCGCGGGCCGAGGCGGCGGTCAATGTCGGTGTGGTCGGGGTGTACAAGGCGCTTGGCGGCTGGAAGCAGGGCGAAGCACCCGCCGCTCCGGTGGCGGTGGTCAAGCGTTGATGGACGAGCGGGGCGGTCAGTGGTCCGCCCCGTCGCGACCGCAGTGGGGCATCCCGCTCAGGGATGCGCCATCGGCAGGCAGATGGCGCGCGTGCCGCCGTCCGGCTTGGCGGGCGCTGCGCTCAGTCGGCCACCCGCACGCTGTCGCGGCCACTGTTCTTGGCCAGGTACAGCGCCGCATCGGCGCGCGAAAACCAGTCCTGCCAGTGGGTCTCGCCGTCGTGGCGCGCTGCTCCCAGCGACACCGTGATCCGCCCGCCCGGGCCACGCAGTCCGTTACGGATCACCTTGCGCAGGCGCTCGGTAGCCGCTTCCAGTTCGGCCAGTGAGCCGGCACGCAGCAGCACCACGAACTCTTCGCCACCGAAGCGGAAGACCTGGTGCGGCTCGCGCACTTCGTAGCGCAGGATGGTCGCCAGGTCCGACAGCGCCGCATCGCCGGCGGCGTGCCCGTAGAGATCGTTGACCTCCTTGAAATGATCCAGGTCGAGAATGATCAGGCTGTTCAGCCGCTCCTGCGGCTGGCGCTGGTCGATCTGGTGGGAGAGCGCGCGTTCGAGCATGCGCCGGTTGGGCAACCCGGTCAGCGCGTCCAGCGAGGCCAATTCTTCCAGATGCACGCGGTCGTCCTGCATGCGCAGCGAGAACGCGTAGCCCACCGCCAGCGTCACCAGCGTCACCACCACCGTCGACACGCCCTGGCCGGGGCTGACGATCAGCCCGGGCAAGAACAAGAGCGCTGCCATCAACGGTAGGCTCAGCAACACCGCGCGTTGTGGCCCGCACAAGAAGTAATTGGTCGCCAGCACCGGAAACAGCCAGGGCAGGGCACCGTCGCCCCCGGTCCAGCAGGCTACCAGGCAGCCGGCGACATTGATCGACGCCAGCCAGACCCCTCCGGTGCCGGTCTGTTCGGCGTCGCGCATCTGCCAGCCGCGCCAGATCGCCAACGCGCCCACGACCGCAGTGATCAGGCACGCAACCACCTGGCCGGTCATGGCCAGGTACACCGCATAGAGGCAAAGCAACAGCGCGGTGATTGGCCCGAGCATCTTGACGATGCCGAGGCGGAAATCCCGCCGCAGGTGGAGGATCACATGGAGGGTTCTGTAGGAGTCGGCACCATTATCGGCCGGGCCCTGACAAAGTTGAGTATGCGAACACCACCGCAATGGGTAGGAAAATGAAGCGTTGCACGGCAGGGCTTCGCACATTCTTGACGGCCTTGCCGCAACCGTATGGCCTTTGTCGTTGGAGTCCGCCATGCCTAGCCGCGAAGATCTCGATACCCGCCTGGATGCACTGCAGGACGAACTGCCACACCTGGCTGCCGACGACGACGCGGACTTCGACTACCTGGATTTTCAGGCGCGCGCTGAAGCGTTGCTGCGCAGTGCCGAGCCCGAGGACGCGGCGTATGTCCGCACCCGCGTCGACGGCATGCTGGCCGGCGCCGGGCTGATTCCCACCGATGAAGACGGGCACGCCTGTCGCTGAGGCTGCGCCGTCGCAGCGGGTGCGCTGTACCTGGCGTTGCTGCGGGGTGCGAGCGCCGTGTGCCGGATTGAGATGCAGCGGTTGCATCGCACGCCGTGTCGTATGCCACAGCCGCCCGACCATCAGCAGCCTGCCACCAGCTGGCGTGTCGCCAGCCGCTATAACTGATGACGAATAGTTCCAGAAGGTCGGCCATCGGCCATCCATCACCGCCTGGCAGCGCCGGGCCGATCACCGCTGCCGAGCAGCGTATCGATCAGAGCAGCCGGGCCGGCTCTGCACGCGCCAGCACCGCGGCGCCCACCACCTGATTGCGTCCTGCCTGCTTGGCCCGATACAGCGCCTCGTCTGCGCGCCGCAGAAGTTGCGCGGCGTTGCCCGCATGCTCCGGAAAGCTCGCCACACCGAACGATGCGGTGATCTTCGGCAGCGACACGCCATCGGCCATCACTTGCAGGGCCTCGATGCCGGCACGCAGCTTCTCGGCCATCATGCACGCCACCGGCAGGTCCGCCTCGGGGAGGATGATCGTCAATTCCTCGCCGCCGTAACGGCAGCAAATGTCTTCGCCGCGCGTCTGCGCCAGCAGCAGCTCGCCGATCGCCGCCAGCACCCGATCGCCGCCGCTGTGGCCGTGCAGGTCGTTGAACCGCTTGAAATGGTCCACATCCAGCATCAGCACCGAGAGCGGTTGCACCCGGCGTGTGCAGCGCGCCAGTTCGTGGTTGAGCGCTTCTTCCAGATAGCGTCGGTTGTACAGGCCGGTGAGCGGGTCGCGGATCGACTGCTGGCGCAGCGTCTCGCGCAGACGCAGGCTGTGCAGCACCAGCGAGAGCTGTTCGGCCGCCGCTTCGGCCACCGTCAACGTGGCCAGGCCGCCGGGGTCGTTGCTGCGCAGTGCCAGCATGCCCAACTGTGTGCCCTGGGCCGACAACGGAATGCACACCGTACTGGCATGCGCCGGAAGATTGGCGTCGGCGTGGCGGCACAGCATGCCGGCGCTGGCGTCGTCCACCACATGGGTACGGTCGCGACGCAGCGCCCAGCAGCTCTCCGGCGCAATGCTCGGGCTGTCGCCGTCGGCCATTGCGCCCCAGGCCACCACCTGCTCGGCGCGATCGCGCGATGCGCGCAGCAGGTAGACCGCCCCTGCGGCGCCGGGAATCAGGGGCGCGATCGTGCGTGCGGTGATTTCCAGCGCTTCCTCGGCGTCACGGCAGTTCTGCAGCAGGCCCGAATACCGCGCCAGCGCTTCCAGGCCGGCAGACGTGCGCTCCAGGGCCGCGAACGATTCGGCCAGGCGCTCGCTGGTATGGCTGGCAGCGTCTTCGGCATGCACCCGCCGCTGTAGCTCGCGCGCCAGCAGGCGGTAGGCCAGCAGCATCACCAATAGCCCGCTGACGATGCCGGTCACGGTCATGCGCAGCACCCACTGCGCGCTGCTGGTGTTGGCCTCGGTGCGTTTGACCAGCTCATGGCGTTCCAGCTCGGTCATGGTCTGCACCTGCCGCCGCAGGGCCGCGGAGGTCTGGAACACGCCCCGCGCGATCGACCCGCGCGCCCCATCCAGTCCATGCGCACGATAGCTGTGCAGCAGGTCGTTGATCTGCACCAGTCGCTTGTCCACCAGTTGCCCCAGCGCACGCGCGTTGCGCCTCTGCACCGGGTTGTCCTGGACCAGGGCATCCAGCCGCACGATGCGCTCGGGCAGGCGCCCGATCGCATCGGCGTACACCCCCAGAAATGCCTCGTTGTCGGTGAGCACGTAGCCGCGCACCGACGACTCTGCCGACAGCAGGCCCGCCTGGATCTCGTCGATGCCGGTCAATACCTCCTGCGTATGCGTCACCCAGCCGGCATCGGACAGCGAACGCTGGGTGGTGAAGTAACCGCCCAGGCCGATCAGGACGAAGATGGCCCCGCCGAGCAGCAAGGCTCCGGCGGCACGGCGTTTTGCTTTTCTGGTCAACACCGTGTTCCCCAACACCGATAGTCTGGTTGAGTCCGATGCAAGCCGCGTGCCCAGGTGGGGCAGTCAGCTGGCAGACGGGGCAGCACTCGTCGTCGCCACACCGTGCCGGTATGCTCGTGACGAACCGTCGAGCCGAGCACACATTGGTCATTTTTCTTGGGCGCTACCAGTTGACCTGCCACGCATCGCGCAGTGGCGATGCCGCCGAGTCCTGGAGCGCGGATTGGAACATCGAGCAGATCGGCACCGGCAAGGCGAGCGGCGAGCTTGCAGGCGCCAGGCTGTCGCCGACATTCCCGGACCACCGCAGCGCCATGTCGGCCGCCCGCGTCGCCGGCATGGTGACGCTGGAAGCCATGCACGCCGAAGCACAGCGGCAGCTCGAATACACCTGAGCGGCTATCGTTTCGCTCCTGACCCACGGCTGCTCCGCTGCCGCATGTTGAGGGTGCCGCTGTCTTCCTGCTGCTGATCGGGGGGCTTCTTCCGCAAGTGTCATTGCGCGAGGTGGACCAACCGACTGAGCCCACACGTCGCGCCTCCCGTCATCGCCACGCTGGCACGCAGTTTGCGTCGGTTGCCGCAGGGCGCTGGGGAGCGTCGTCGGAGCGATGCAGTGGAAGAGCCCAACAAGAGCGCCTGGTCCTGCTGCAGCAGGAAGCCACCGAACTGCTCGCGCTGTTCGATCAACTCCGCGGTGAGGCGGCTCTCAATACGGACGCCGATCCCTGCCTGCAGCCGCGCGGCACGGGCGCTGAACCGACGGTGCGCGTCACTAACTGACACGCCTGGTGGCGCACGGTTCACCGCTGCGTCCCGCCTGCTGCGCAAACGCATCGACCGCCCATGAAAAAGGCCGGGAGCCCTTCATGGAAGGATTCCCGGCCTTGGTCGGTCGTCTTAGGACCGTGGTGTGGTGGAGGTGGGCGGAATCGAACCGCCGTCCGGAAGCACTCCATCCCCGGCACTACATGCTTATCCCTCCGTTAGATCTCGTTCCCAGGCAGCACGGCGGGCAAAGCGCACCTGGAAACCAGCCTGCTTGGTCTAGCCGGCAGCTGACAGGCAGCCACTACCGGCGGTTCCGTGATAATGACCCTACATCTACGAGCACGGGCACAAGTAGGTTCGGGGGTTCGCCTTAGGCGGCTGTAGAACTAACAACTAAAGCCAATTAAGCGGCGATAGCGTAGTCCGAACCGTAGTTGTCGTCGTTGGCAACTAAAAGTTTGCTGCTGGATTAACGAGGAAAGCTGCCCCCTCGGCATGCGCCAAGCGACTTCGCGACCCCCGTCGAAACCAGTGCACCCCCGGGGAAAGCATCAAACGCTGACCACATCAGTGTAGGGATCGGCGCTCCCTGTCACAAGTGTTGAGATGGGCTGCGCTTACAGTGGCTTCAGGCGGTACCGAACCGAACAGTCTGCAAGCGAAGGAGCGAAGCGATGGCGACAGGCAAGCCCCCACGTTCACGCACGCGGCGCGCCATGTCGCGCACGGCCGGCGACACCGAACCCGCATCGTCGCGCCAGCGAGCGCAACGCACCCGGCAGGCGAATGAGCCGGCTGTTGCCGCCACGCGCGTGCAGGGCAAGGCGCGCACCGTGATCTATATCCATGGCATCGGTAACAAGCCGCCGGCCGAGGTGTTGCGGTGCCAGTGGGACAAGGCGCTGTTCGGGCGGCCGATGGGGGAGCGCACCCGGCTCGCGTACTGGGTCAATCGCGAGCGCTATCCGGTTGCCGAGCCGGGCACTTGCGATGCGCGCGATGTGGGGCCGGCGCTCAATCAGGGCGTGCAACGCGCATTGAGCACGCGGGGGGTGGTGCCGGGCGAGCAGGATCTGCATCTGCTTGCAGACGCCTTGGCCCAGGGCGAACAGGAGCGGTCTGATCTGCATCGCCTGCTCGACGAGCTGGATGGCAAAGGCGGCGCGGGCAGCGTGCAGGCCAAGGGGCCGGTCGATGCGGTCAACCGGGTCCTGCTGCGGCTGATCTCCGCTGCGCTGCTGCAGGACGTGCATGACTTTTTTTTCGTACCGGAGCGTGCCGCACTGATGCGCGACAGCCTGGTGCAGCGGTTGCGCTCGGGCGGCGGGCCGTTTGTGGTGGTCGCACACAGCCAGGGCTCGATGATTGCCTACGACGTGTTGCGGCAACTGCGCGCCGCCGACTGTGAGGTGACGCTATTTTTAACCCTGGGATCACCGCTGGGGTTGCCGCAGGTGCGCAGCATGTTCAAGCGCTGGACCGGCACCCGCAAGCTGCCGTTTCCCGACTGCGTCCAGCAGTGGATCAACGTGGCCGAAACGCGCGACCCGATCGCGCTGGACCCGGATCTCACCGATGACATCGCCAATGCCAAGGGACGTTTTGACAACCTGGCCGGCGCGCGGCTGAATCCGGACTGGCAGCACAACCCCCACTCGGGCTCGGGCTATCTGTCGATCCCGCAGGTGCGCGCCGCCGTGCGTCAGGCGGTTGGCGTCGGCTTCGATCAACCGGTGTCCAACGCGGTGTTGATCAAGGATCTCAGTGAGCAGCTCGAAGCGCATGGCCCCGACCATCGGCACGAGGTACTGATCGAGCTGGATCGGCGGCTGTCGGGGCACGACCCGGGCAGCGTGCGTGCGCTGCTGCTGCACCAGCTGCGTGAGACCGCCGCACGCAGCACCGGCCTGACAGGCGATGCCCTGGATGAAGCGATCGAACTGGAAGATGGCCTGCAGCGGTTCGTCTCGGCCCGGCTGACCCGTTTCGAAATCGAATCGCTGCAGGACCGCTATCGCGCATTGGGGTTTCGCCGGGTGTGGCGTGATGCCGGCAAGCGCGCGCTGATTCACGTCTCCGGCAACGTGCTGCACGCCGATGCCGCGCGCACGGCGTATCGCGCGCGCGGGCAGGAGATCGGCTGGGCAGTCCTGGATACCGGCATCGCGGCCGGGCATCCGCATTTCTTCGCCAAGGGGCAGCGCGACAACGTGGTGGCGCAATGGGATTGCACGCGGCGCGGCGCGCCCCGGCAACTGACGCGCGCCGATGGCGAAGCGTTCACCCGGCTCGATCGGCATGGGCACGGCACGCACATTGCCGGCATCATCGCCGGCCAATGTCAGGCGGTGATTGCCGATGCGCACGGCACGCCCGGTCGCCCGCTCGAGTTTGCCGGCATGGCGCCGGACGCCCGGCTGTATGGTTTCAAGGTGCTCGACGATGCCGGCGACGGCCGCGACTCGTGGATGATCAAGGCGGTGCAGCAGGTGGCCGCGATCAACGAACGCGCTGGCGAACTGGTCATCCACGGCGTCAATCTGAGCCTGGGCGGCTACTTCGACCCGGAAAGCTATGGCTGCGGCTTTACCCCGCTGTGCAACGAATTGCGGCGGTTATGGCGACAAGGCGTGCTGGTGGTGGTGGCCGCCGGTAACGAAGGGCTGGCGTGGTTGATGGGCAAGGATGGCGATGCCTATCCGGCCAACATGGACCTGTCGATCAGCGATCCGGGCAATCTGGAAGAGGCCATCGTGGTGGGCTCGGTGCACAAGAGCAGCCCGCACAACTATGGCGTGTCGTATTTCTCTTCGCGCGGGCCCACCGCCGATGGCCGCGGCAAACCCGACGTGGTGGCGCCGGGCGAAAAGATCGTGTCGGCTTACTACGACTTCGACCCGAAAGACCCGGCCAGCCTGATGGTGGAAATGAGCGGCACCAGCATGGCCGCGCCGCATGTCTCGGGCGTTCTGGCCGGATTTTTATCGGCGCGCCGCGAGTTCATCGGCTTCCCCGACCGGGTCAAGCAACTGCTGCTGGACACCAGCACCGACCTGCAGCGCGACCGCTACGTACAGGGCAGGGGAGTACCGAATTTGATGCGCATGCTTGGAAAAACGTGATTCGGGAGTCGGGATTCGGGAATCGGGAATCGGGAATCGGGAATCGGGAATCGGGAATCGGGAATCGTAAAAGCGTGCCTGGTCGTGCGATGCGGCAGCTAGACTCGCGGCAAGTCAGTCGAAGCAGCCCCCGCTGTTGCGATTCCCGATTCCCGATTCCCGAATCCCGGCCCCTCAGGCATCACGATTGTGCCGCCGCATCACGCGCTGCTTGTCGCGTTGCCAGTCGCGGTCCTTGGCGGCGTCGCGCTTGTCGTGATTCTGCTTGCCCTTGGCCAGGGCAATTTCCAGCTTGACCTTGTTGCTGCTCCAGTACAGCGCAGTGGGCACCAGGGTGTAGCCCTCGCGCTCGACGCGGGTGAGCACCTTGTCGATCTCGGCCCGGTGCAGCAGCAGTTTGCGGTCGCGTCGTTCCACCGGCACCGTGTGCGTGGAGGCCTGGATCAACGGGGTGATCTGGGCGCCGATCAGGTAGATCTCGCCGGAACGGACATACGCGTAACCGTCGACGATATTGGCGCGGCCGGCACGGATCGCCTTGATCTCCCAGCCCTGCAGCGCCAGGCCGGCTTCGTAGCGTTCTTCCAGGTGGTATTCGTGGCGCGCACGCTTGTTCAGCGCGATGGTTTTCGTGGCCTTCGCGCCGTTTGCTTTATCCTTGGATGGTTTCTTGCTCATGCCGCCATTGTCGCCGATTCGGTGTCGTCAAACGATCTTCCGTCTTTCACAAGTTAGCGAATGCCTATCATCCGTCGCAGCGCCCTGGTCGAACACAGCGCCTCCCGCATGTTCGATCTGGTCAATGATGTCGCCGCCTATCCGCGCCGCTTCGGCTGGTGCGACGCTGCCCACGTGCTCGAGCAGGACGATGCGCGCATCGTGGCGCGCCTGGATCTGGGCTTGGGCTCGTTCCGCACCTGGTTCACCACCGAGAACATCCTCGAACGCCCCGAGCGCATCGTGATGCATCTGCGCGACGGGCCGTTCAAGCACCTGGAAGGCCTGTGGGAATTTCAGGCCCTGGGCGAGAACGCGTGCAAGGTCAGCCTGACCCTCGAAGTGGAGACCAGCTCGCGTCTGCTGGGCCCGGCGCTGGCGCTGGGCTTCCAGGGCCTGGCCGATCGCATGGTCAACGACTTCGTGCGCGTCGCCGACCGCGGCGACGTATGACGGTGCAGGTCGAGGTCGTCCTGGCCTGGCCTGACCGCTACAGCAGCGTGCAGCTGGAGGTGCCGCAGGGTACGACGGTTGCCGAGGCGGTGGCCTCCTCCGGGCTGACGCGGGACTGCACGCCCGCCGCGCTGGCGATTCACGGCGTGGTGGTGCGGCCGGAGCAGGCACTGCGCGCGGGCGACCGGATCGAACTGCTCAGGCCGCTGCTGCTGGACCCCAAGGAAGCGCGTCGTCGGCGGGCTGTGCCCGACCGGAAGAGCGGATCCGGCACGTAGCTGCGGGGTCGCCACTCATCGTCAGGAAGTGCTGTCGAGCGAACTGTTCCGCGCAGATGAAACAAAAAAAACCGGCATCACTGGCCGGTTTTCAAGGCGCTGCATAGGGCCGGGCAATCGCCCGACCCGCGGCCTGGCCATCAACGGCCGCGTTGCTTCTTCTTGTCGCGGGCCAGATTGCGGCCGAACTGCTTGGGCGCGGACTTGGCCAGCTGCTCGTCCTGCGACGGGAAATAATCGCCTTCCCAACGCGTCACCTGATCGTTCTCGAAGAACACGGTGAAATTCTTGACTTCGGTATGCGCCAGGCGGTCGACGCGCTGGGTGGACGTGTAGTCCCAACGCTGCGCATGGAACGGGTCGGGGATCGATGGCGTGCCCAGCAATGCGCTGACCTGCTGCTTGCTCTGGCCTACCTGCAGTTGCTCCACGGCGTTCTGCTTGATCAGATTGCCCTGGTAGATCGGCTGCTTGTAGATGATGCCGCAGCCAGCGGTGGAAAGAGCAATGGCGGCGACCAGCAGGAGATTGCGCATCGGGGAGTAAGTGCTGAGGAAATCACGCCGATGATACACTCCCGCCGGTCGCCGCGACCCGTTTGATGGCAGCTGGCGCTAAATCGCCAATGAACGGAGAACATATGGAAACCCACGACCTGCGCAAAGTCGGGCTCAAGGTGACCCATCCGCGCATGCGGATCCTGGAGTTGCTCGAACAGAAGAGCAACCAGCATCACCTCAGCGCAGAAGACATCTACCGGCAGCTGCTCGATCACGGCGACGAGATCGGCCTGGCCACGGTGTACCGCGTGCTCACGCAGTTCGAAGCCGCCGGCTTGGTGCTCAAGCACAATTTCGAGGGGGGGCAGGCCGTATACGAACTCGATCGCGGCGGCCACCACGACCATATGGTAGATGTGGATACCGGCCACGTCATCGAGTTCGAAAGTGAAGAGATCGAAGCGCTGCAGCGCCAGATTGCGGCCAAGCACGGCTACGAGCTGGAAGAGCATTCGCTGGTGCTGTACGTGCGCAAGAAGCGCCCGCGCTGAGCCAGGTGTATCGCAGGAGCGAATGACAAGGCGGCTTCGGCCGCCTTGTGCGTTCTGGGGCGTGATGTTGGATTTGATGCACGGGCTTGCCCCCATCCGCCCTTCGGGCACCTTCCCCCGCGGGCGGGGGAAGGGAGCTTTGCCAGTGAAGAAGTGACAGGGCACCTTCCCCCGCAGGCGGGGGGAGGGAGCGGCAGGTGGTCAGTCGCAGTGCAACCGACATCGCGCTCAGCCAGACATCCCTTCTCCCGCTGGCGGGAGAGGGTGGCGCGCAGCGCCGGATGAGGGGCGACACCGTCTACGGCTGTCGCGCCTGTCGTAGTCGAATCGCAGCGATGTCGCCCCCATCCGCCCTTCGGGCACCTTCCCCCGCAGGCGGGAAAAGGGAGCAGGTAGGTGGTCAGTCGCAGTGCAACCGACATCGCGCTCAGCCAGACATCCCTTCTCCCGCTGGCGGGAGAAGGTGGCGCGCAGCGCCGGATGAGGGCGACACCGTGTACGGCTGTCGCTCCTGTCGTGGTCGTGTTGCAGCGATGTCGCTTCGGGCACCTTCCCCCGCAGGCGGGGGAAGGGAGCCTGGTCAGCGGAGCAAGGGCGTCTTGCTGACGAGGGTAGGGAGTCTCGTCAGTGGAAAGGAGCTCTCGCAAGCGTACGAAGGTCGTGCTGCCACGCGTCATCTCTGCCGCCGCCGTCGCACCGGCGTAGCGGCACTAGGCGCTGCCGGCCCCGATCAGGCGCTCTGCAACAGCTTGCGGGCAGCCGCGCGGGCTTCCTTGCTCACTTCCACGCCGCCGAGCATGCGCGCCAGTTCCTCCTGGCGGGCCTGCGGGCCGAGCAGTTCCACCGCGCTCTGGGTCATGCCGTCCACCGGTGCCTTGCTGACCCGGTAATGCGCGTGGCCCTTGGCCGCAACCTGCGGCAGGTGGGTCACGCACAGCACCTGGCGTTCTTCGCCCAGTGCGCGCAGCTTTTGCCCGACGATATCGGCCACCGCGCCGCCGATGCCCGAATCCACTTCGTCGAACACCATGGTCGGCACGCTGTCCAGGCCGAGCGCGGCCACCTCGATGGCCAGCGAAATGCGTGACAGCTCGCCGCCGGAGGCGACCTTGCGCAGGGCGCGCGGGGGCTGCCCGGCGTTGGCGGCCACCAGGAACTCCACCCGCTCGGCGCCGTTGGGGTCCGGCCGGGCGCTGTCGTGCGGCTGCAGCTGGATCAGGAATTGCCCACCGCCCATGCCCAGCTCACCGATCAGGGTGGTGGTGGCGGCCGACAGGGCCTCTGCGGCGCTCTGGCGGCTGGCGCTGAGCACGCTGGCCGCACTGCGCCAGACGCCGGTGGCGGTGTCGATGTGCTTGTCCAGCTGCTGTAGGCGCTCATCGGCACCGCGCAGGCTCTCCACCTCGGCGCTCAGGTGGTCGCGGTGGGCGGCCAGCTCGTCCGGGGCGACGCGATGTTTGCGCGCCAGGTCATGCAACCGGCCGAGGCGGCGTTCCATGGCCTCGAACTGGGCCGGGTCGGCGTCCAGGTCGTCGCGCACGCGGTCGAGCAGGGCCAGCGCTTCTTCGATCTGGATCACGGCGCTGTCCAGCAGCGCGTCCACCTCGCCCAGGCGCGGTTCGTGCTCGGCCACGCGGGCCAGATCGTGTCGACTGTCCTGCAACAGGCCCAGCGCGCTGGCGCCGTCGTCGCCGTTGAGCTGTTGGGCCACGCTGTCGCAGGCGCCGATCAGCGCGGTGGCATGGGCCTGGCGGCGGTGATTGACGTCCAGGGCGGCGATCGCGGCCGGGTCCAGGTCCTCGCGTTCCAGCTCGGCCAGTTGGTGCTCGAGGAAGCCGATGCGGTCAGAGACATCGCCCTGCGCCGACAGCGCGTCGCGCTCGTCCAGCAGTGCCTGCCAGCGCTGACTGGCCTGGCGCACCTGCTCGCGCTGGGCGCTATTGCGGGCATAGGCGTCGAGCAAGGCGAGCTGGCTGTGGCGGGCCATCAGGGCCTGGTGCTCGTGCTGGCCATGGATTTCCACCAGCCGGGAGGCCAGCTCGGCCAGTTGCGAGGAGGTGACCGGGCGGCCGTTGATCCAGGCACGCGAGCCGCCGTCGGCGCGGATGATCCGGCGCAGCTGGCACTGGGCATCGTCATCCAGTTCGTTGTCGGCCAGCCAGGCCAGGCAGGGGTGCTCGGCCGGCAGCTGGAATTCGGCTGACAGTTCGGCGCGGTCGGCGCCGTGACGCACTACGCCGCTGTCGGCGCGCAGGCCGGACAGAAAGCCCAGCGCGTCCACCATCAGCGACTTGCCGGCGCCGGTTTCGCCCGACACCACGGTCATGCCC
>NZ_JSZE01000062.1 GCF_000802365.1 Xanthomonas cannabis pv. cannabis | reverse complement strand
CCAAGAAAGCAATTGGCGGCATGACGCCGTCCGCTTATGCCCAACATCTGGCAAACACCGATATCATCAACCCCGGACTCTAAACCCGACCGCTACTCAGGGCGGGGGGACGTCGATGCGAGAGCAGTAACAGGCACCGTCATTACTGCGCCTCATCGCATGGTATGAAGTCGCAGCCCCAACCACCACTTGCGTCTTAGCCCACAACCCAAGAAATGCGAAGGCGGTACCGCGCGTTAGTCCGTGGGTACCACGCTGACGACTAGCTCGCCGTTGCGCATAGTTATGTTGAGTTTGCTGCCGATGGTGAAGCCGAGTTGTTCCAGCCAGCGGCCGCGTAGGCGCAAGGTGGGGATGCGTTGGTGGCTGGCGGGGTAGTAGCCGTAGCCCACGGTGCAGTGTTGCGGGGCACGCGGGTGGCCCGGGCGTGGGGGGCGGCGTTCGGTGCGGGGCTCGGGGATCGGCGTGCGCTCAAGGTACGGCGGTGGCTTGAGTGTGGGGTCGAGGGTGCGCCAGACGACCTCGGTGGGCGGCGGCACCTTGGTGCGCTTGCGTGCTGATGTGGGACGGGACGTGGATCGACGCATGGCAGAGCCCTCCTTGACGAACAGGCCCCGCCGCCGGGTGGCGACGGGATGTCGGGAGGTTAGAAACCGCAGAGAGCCGGCGGGCGTATTTCCTCGAAGGGTGTTGTATTAGCCGCCCTCCCGACGCAGGCATCGCGTCGGTTGCGCCCGCAAGAATCTGCAAGCACAAAAAACCCACCGGTTTGACGGAGGTGGGTACCGCTCTCTGAGGAGTTTCTACGCTCCTTGAAGTGGAGCTTGCTGCGAGTTTCTTGTGATGTCAACTGTGTCAGGTGGCATCGCGCTAATAACATTTGAGGAGTGCCGCTGCACCGATGCAACACCGGAGAGATATCCCTGAACCCCCATCCAACCAATTTATCTCAAAAAGTGAACGCGACCCCGGCCACCAATTAGCTGTGTTGTATCAAGAGTTCTCGAATACGACTGCGGGCAAACGTAAGCGTTGCTGCAACTACGAGCGACACCCCGAGTGCCCCCACAAATAGTGCCCCAATTGCGGCATGATCTAGGCCCTTACCGAGTAGCCAAAGCGCGACTGCCACGGCCGCCGCTACACCACTGAATGCAAGCGCTACATACAGGCGACCGACAAGAAGACCGTAATATGGCCAAGCATAGAGCAGCCTGTTTGCTTCTTTGTCAACGGGATTGCGTATATCGCCAAACAAGGTGACGGACCAAGCGAATAGCCCAGTGGGCACAACAGTTACATACTTCCAATTCTCTGAATCACTCACTAGCTTCGTGCCGATTTCGCTGAAGGCGCCGGGAAAGTGGAATAGCAGCGCCCAAACTGTGAGCGTGACTAGTAGCTCCGGAGAAATTAGGATAGCTGTTAGTATGTTCCGCGCCAGCATTAACCATGCTCCATGTAACGATCGCTCTTAATCCGCTCAAAATTTTCATTTGCAGCTACATATAGTTCTTCTGGATTTGGATTCTTGTCGAAGGCGAAATTCGCAATGGTCTCCGAGGTCTTAATCACAACTGTCTCGCCGTCGATCCTTCCACGAATGGTTCCTGAGCCGTAGCCATCAACTGCCATAAGGATTGCAGCGTCGCCGATAGGGACGGGGCTAAATAGTTCTGACCTTGGGTATTCCAAGGTGCCCGAATAGCTGGACGCTAGCTCAGGAAGAACTGAGTGCAATGCCTCGCCAGGACCAGCATCTTCAGTCAGGTTGAGGCGATCAGCGTTCCGCCGGAGCAGGTAGTCCTTCAGATTCTCCCAGAGCGGCCCAAAAAGGGGGTTCGGGGGTGATACGCGACTTTGAATCTTGTAGATCGCGTCCAGCGCTGATACTCGAACGGCGAAAGCGCGCAGATCAGTAATAAGTCGGATCTGGCAATCGACAAAGAAGTTGTCGAGGGACGCTTCAACAATCGCGCAGAATCGGCGAATGAAAGTCGCGTGGTCGATTTGTGTGGAGGTCGTTTGAAACGCAATTCCCGAATGCCGGGGAATATAGACAAACGGGGCTGAAGCCACTAACAAATTTGGCTCGATTTGGGAGCCTGTTGATAGCGTGGTGGGGTCAACGACGTCTACCCGACCTTCGGGAAGATAACGAGCGAGACGACCGAATACATATTCATGCTCCTCGTCGAATTGCACGTTCACGAGCGCCCAGTTTCCGCCGCGTGATTGAATCGGCTGGGGTGATGCTAGCGCCTGCATAAGAGACGCTTGAGTAAGCGAACCTAGCTTTAGCACCCGGCCGAGGTAGTACGTTCCACTATGCGCCACAACAGTTCCCCCGAATAGCAATGAGCTTGAATTAAGACACGCCGCGAAGCGGCATTGGCTTCAATGAATTGTTAGGCCGCACTCGATGTGTCCAGAGGCATCGCCAAGGTTCCAAAGCCCTACTCATCGATGATTGAGCGGACTTTATAAGGAACGGGGTCGAGTCGACCTCCTTAGTGAACGCGAGTCCGTATCCTCGGGTTCGTCTTCGATCAATTTTGGCGATCATCAAATCGATGGAATTCCCAGCCTCAGCATCGTAGAATCGGGCACCAAGCAGATTGCACAATCTATGCAAAGTTGCATATTCTCTTTGACGCAAAGTACGGATGTGGTCCGCGGCTCCTCGTTATTATCCTCAGGCTCCTCGATTCGGAAATTAAGTGCCAAGCTTGCGTCGTCAGCTAGCACGGAACTTCCGATTTCAGGCAAGACATCCTTCCTCGAACCAAGCGGCTCTGGAGCCCAGTCCTCAGGCAACTCATCAATTTTTTTATTTGCTCGCAAGATAATTCCGATGCTTGCCATGAGTTCTAACGACCAGATGAGTCCAACCCGTTAGGAAACGCAGACAAGTTGGTTTTTAAGGTAAACCTGACCCCAGTTCTTATTACCACCACTTACCGCTTGAATAAGCCGTTAGCCCCTAGGTCATCCCTTGCAAGCTTTATTAATTCTGACAGGTATTGATCAACAATGACATAGATCCTACCGGCATGCGCTCCCCATGCAAATTCTTCTTCCTGTGGATTCTCATGCCACTCTTCAGCTGAGTTGTGACGCTCCGTATAGAAGTCATCCTTGAATTTCTCAAGCATTGAGCAGAAATCTTTCGATAGTAGCAAGGGGCCAATTGTAACCTGCCGAAGAACTTCTCTTTGAGCCAGAGCATACTCGTTTGCGATATCTTTCGTACCAGCTGAGGGAAATAAGTAAACATTCGACTGGGTCTCGCTTGCCCAGTGGGCAATTGACTCTAAACTACGTAGCACACCTTGATAGGCAGTGTACTTTTCTTTCCAAAGCTGCTCTTTCCTAAATTTTCTTGTGGCAATCCACACAGCAAAAAGTGCAGCGGTACCTGGAACAACCATATCCTTGAATATTTTTATATCGTCCAGCAACTTAATGAGCTCCATTGGTGCCTAGCGTCTGAGTTATGCCGTCCCGCTAAAGGGGGCGGCTAGAAGTAATTTTTAGCGCAGTCACGGCTGATCACTGAAAATCGGCAGGCTCATTTTCTAGTAGGCTGGCCTCGTTACTCAGGAGAGCCTCATAATCGAATTAAGTTACGCCGTGCTACAAAGCGGCTTTTCCTGAGAGAAATTTTGAGCCGTCCATGCGACTTACGACGTTTTTGACGGCTTCCAACCAGCGCGGATTCATAGTCCACGTATTTCTTAACAGAGATATTGGTGCGCACCTGCTCTAAGCGCCTGAAGTGTCCATCGAAGTCTCGCTGAAAGGTCGTAGGACTTACAACGAGGTCATGTGCTGCATCAGCGAGATGGCCCAGCAGTGCGTACTTAAACTGCAGTGACTGAAAGTTCTCCTTGTTGATGAGCAAATATTTTTCGGACTCAACGGCGGTTCCCTCGTTGTTGAACGGATACACCCACTGTCCGTGGGCAAGCTTGTTACGAATTTCGATGATGATCTTCAGCTCGCCGGAAAGGACGCTATGAAGCGCATCTCTGCGAGCGGCATGAGAAACACCAAGAACCCTGGAATCTAAGTCGGCTTTGGGAATTTGGTGGTGCTTGCGAAATGCAAGGTCCACCGTACGCTGCCATTGGCCTAGTTGCGTGTCGACTGCCAGGATCTCTCCTCGCTCATCATTCGTAAAGCCATACTGCTCGTGAAGTAGCTTTCGAAGGCGACACTCTGCCCAAGCTCCGAGTAGAAACGAATAGAGTCGCAACATTGAGCGTAGACTTTTCTGTGGATCGCGGCCCGCAATCTCTGCCTTAGCAAGCCTCGCTGTCTGAACTATGGCGCGCTCTAGCTCACGTAGATTTGCTACGTGATGCTTATACATCTTGCTAGGCGCCCTAGCTGTAATCGTCACCGCCAAAGGACACTCCTTGAATGGCCTTTGGCGGTGGGGATTCGAACCCCACAAATACTCTCCTCACGGAGCGTGTTTACCTTTACACCATCGCCCAGTAGCATCGTACAGAAGTCTCGTTAAGAAGGCTAATACCCGAATTAAGCCACGTCGCGACGCCGCGTCGGCTTGAAGGAATTGTTAGCTGCCAGCGTGCTGTGCCTCGAGAGCCGCATCATTGGCTCGTAGCCACTCCTCAAGTTGTTCTAGCTGTTGTGGCCAGACATCATTGTACTCATGCTCGAAGACCGCGAAAACGAATGCGGTTCCGGGTTCTTGCTCCATGCCGAAGAACTGAATCCAATTGTTAACAAAGTGGGTCTCATATTTTTCCGGATCTGTTGAAGAATAGCCATATAGCACGCCGTCGTAGTTGGGATGTGCGCTCTCACTGAGCTTTTGATGCATCTCGGTGAGTCCAGGATGTGCTTTGTCTGCCTGCGCCAGAACCGTAAGTATGTTGACCGCAGCGAATGAAGTTGTTCCATTCTTTGATCCCATCAGCAGTTGCTTTGTGATCTCCTCAAAGTCGAAGAACGAGAGAGTGCCGATTAGGACTGCTTTAGTCTTCTGGTTGAGATATATCAAGATTCCTAGCGTCTCTATTGCGCTGCGGAGCAGAATGCGCGCGCCCAGTATGTGGTTATGCTCGGCTAGTAGAAGCGTTTGCTGCCCGAGGTCATGCATGCGCCACAGCAGTGCTTCTCGAACCACGATGCTCCGATAAGGCGCCTTCCACTTATGCGCGATCGTGCAACGAGTAAGGAGGCCGCCAACACTCACGTCCTGGCATAGCGACTGGGCCCACCGATTTAGCTGTTCGCGAGGTGTTTCCATGACAGCTCACCACTATTGGACCGCCTAAGCGCGGCATAACGTGATCCTCGCCGACTACCCGGCTATGGTCAATCGCTACAGGCGTTCAAGCTCATTTTCAGCCGCGCAGCTGCCTCTTATGCGAAGTCTTAGACCGCACCTCTGTGGGCTCATCTTTCACACCGAATTATTCGCAGCCTAACGTCGATATCCAGAAAACGCTCTGCTCAAGATAGTTGACTACGCTTTCAGGGCACCACCAGCGTGTTGTTACGTTGAGTCACCTCATCAACCTCCCCTTTCGTCACCAACCGCAACTGCACGCCCTTACCAGCGCTACCGGCCGGCACCGCCAACCGAACAAACGCTGTCCTAGGCACCAAATCCCGCGGAGCTTCCAACGCCGGGAACGCAGCTCTTGCCAACTCCTTCCCTCTCGCATCCTCCAACACCACAAGCCCTGCCGGTGCATCGGCATGGCCGAGACTGTGCACAGTCACTTCGATGGCGTCTGCAGTCACGCGCACATCGCCATGACCAATGCCCAGGTCCGGGCGCAGTTCGACCGGGATGGTGGCGGCGATGCGTTCGAGCTGCAGGATGGTGGTGCGGCCTGCGGGGAAGTCGATGTCGATGGAAGCGCTTTTTTCGAAAGCGTGCTCTTGCGTGTTGGCGTTGCTGTCGAGCTTGCCGTCGTTGCCTTTACTCACGCCCTGGGTGATGCGCCATTGGCCCGGGGCGACGTTCCAGCCGGTCATGCTGGCGCGCTGAGATTTACTGGAGGTGTTGTAGGCGATGACGGTGAAGCGGTCTTGCCGGGGTGCGGGGATGGCAATGGCGACCTGGGTGGCGGCCTCTGGATCGGCGAAGCGCCAGCTCACGGTGTGGCCGGGGTAGGTCTGGTTGCGCTTGAGCGCCACTCCCCCTAAGCGTGCGCGCTGCAGATTGACCGTGGGGGATTCCACGCGGTCGCTCCACCAGTGGCCTTCGGTGTTCATGTAGAAGTTCTGCAGTTTCTCTCTTGCCTCGCTTTGGTAAATGGCGGCGAGATACTCGAGGTTACCGGTCTGCTCCCAGGCCACATGGTGCGGGAAGTCCGGGGCGCTGCCGTCGTCCTTGTTTGCGGCATCGATGAGCTTGCCGCTCCAGTCGTTGCGCTTGCCCATGACATCGAGGAAGTTTTCGTTGAGCAGCGACAGGCCGTTGGGGCCGCTGTTGGCGACGCGGTAGTCGATTGGCTTGAGATAGCGCTGCTCGCCAGTGAAGCGGTAGGCGGCCCAGAAGGTGTGCAAGGTGTCGGCGCCGCCGCTGCCTTCGAACAGTTCGCCGCCGCGGGTTTTGCCGGTTTGCCAGTTGATCTCGTTGGGCAGCGCCCAGTTGCCCTTGGCGTTGGTGTAGGCGTGGGCGAGGTAGCCATCTGCTAACCCGGTGACGATGCGGCGGCTGTTGGGGTCGGCGTTATAGCCGCCCAGCAGGATGGCCGGGTGCACGATGGGGAAGGAGTACGGTTTTTGCCATTGCCAGTTGGGCTCGCGGTAGACCTTGCGGCCGCCGAACCAGTTGCTGGCAAACAGCAGGTGGCCTTGCGGGTTGACCTGGATGATGGTGTCGAAGGCCTTGACGGTGTGCATCAGGCGCTCGACGGTGCGCGGGTCGCCCCAGTTGAGGTACAGCAGGGCGCTGTTGAGGTTGATGCCCTCTTCGTAGGAATGCAGCTCGTCGGTTTCGATGGTGGACAGGCCGTTGGTGAACATGCCGTTGCGGTAGTTGGCATCGGACAGCGCCAGCATGGAGGCGTTGAGCATGTCCGGGTCCACGCCCATCAGCGCGACGCCGGGCCATTGCTGCACCAGGTCCGAGTCGTCGGAGATGCCGCCGCCGAAATCGCCGTAGGCCACCTGGCGCTGCTCGATCCACCAGCGGATGTAGCGGCGGGTGGCGCTGAGGTCCTGCAGCTGCCAGAACGCCCAGGCGGGCACGCCCTTGGGCACGCTGGGCAGTTCGACAGGCAACGCGCCCTGGTTGGCGTAGCTGATGTCGTTCCAGTATTCGCGGCCGAGCGCGTGGTCCGGGTCCACGCGCAGCAGGTCGGTGATGTCGGCGTCCAGGCGCTTGTAGAGCAGCTGGCGCTTGGAGGTTGTGTGTTCTTCGACCAGGAAGCCCCAGTTGTCCTTGACCTGGTTGAAGCGGTCGGCGACGTGCTCGGCGATGGCCTCGGCGCGCGGCTTGAACACCAACTGCAGCTGGGTGCCGTCGAGTGCGTTGGCATCGAAGCCGGGCGCGGCGGCGGCGATGCTGAGCATCAGGCTGTCGTTGCTGAGGATGCGATCGCGCAGGTCCAGCCACAGCGTACGGGCCTGGCCGGGGGTGACTGCGACCGAGACGTCGAGCATGTCACGCGCGGGCCAGATGGGGTCCTTGATGCGGATGTTGAGCGGGATGCTGCCGTTGTGGGTGGCCGGCAGGTTGAGCGCGGGCAGGATGATGGCGATGCCGTCCAGACCGTCGTGCATGTTCTCCCAGCCGTAGGACCAGCTGCGCATCAGCGCCTGGTCCGGTGGCGGGTTGCCCAGGCTGGAGGGCACCAGGATGTGCACGATGGGTTGCTGCGCGCTTGCTGCGGCCTTGTCGCTGGGGCGCTTGCGCGCCGGTGCCTTGGTGGGCAGCGCGATGACGGTCTGGCGCTCGCCTGGCGGGTAGCGGCCGGCGATGACATCGCGCAAGGGGGCGAGGTTGTCGTAGTCGGGCTGGATGTCGCTGCGCACGGTGTAGCTGAGTTGCGCGCTGCCCTTGGGCACCTCGCCCGGCTGCACGTTGTAGGCCCAGATTTCCTGGATGGGGGTTTCCTGCGCGGTGTTGGCAAAGCGCAGGGTGCCGCCACGGCGCTGGGGGAACTGGTCCACGCTGCGCACCACGCCCTGGCTGCGCGCGAACAGCGGCTGCGCCTGTGCATTGGGCGCGGTGTAAGTGGCCTGGCCATAGGCGGCGCCGCGCAGCTCGATGCGGTTGAAGGCCTCGTCCGGCAGGGTGAGGTCCAGCGCCTTGCCGCCTTCGACATAGGTATTCCAGTCCGGCAGCTGGAAATAGTCGTCGCGCCCGGGCAGGCGCGAGCGGTTGTAGACGCCGGGCCAGGTGGTCTCGGCGATGCCGTCGGTGGCCTTCCACATCCATTGTTTGAGGTCGCGTGCGTCGGCGAACTCCACCTTGCGGATGCGGGTGACCGGTGCGGTGAGTGCGGGCGGTGCGTGGCCGTTGTCCCAGCCGTAGCGGTGCAGGAAGGCAGTGTGCTGCGCATCGCCGGTGGGTGATTCGGCGCTTGTGGGCTCCTGCAGGCGGGCGAGTGCGGCAGCGCCGCTGCCGTCGAGCATGCGGTCGTAGATGCGGATCTCGTCGAAGTCGCTGCCGCGCAGGAAGTTGTAGCGGCTCTGTACCTGGTGCGGCGACATCACGCGCCCGGCCAGGCCGAACTGGTCGAGCGCGGCGTCGTAATCGAGCGCGCCGCCGTTGGCGCAGGGTGCGCCGCAGTCCACGCGTGCGGCCTCCTTGCCGTCCACATACAGGCGCACGCCGCGGGTTTCGTCCCAGGCAAAGGCGATATGGGTCCAGTCGCTGGCAGTGGGGGGTTTATCCAGCTTGAAGGAAACGCGGGTGCGCGCAAGGTTGGCGTCGGTGACGAAGGCGTCGAAGCCGTGGCCATTCCAGTCGATGCGCAGCCAGGCCATGTCCCAGCTGGTGTGGTCGGCGTAGCCGACGCGGAAGATCACGAACGGCGCTTCGCCAACGGGATAGCGCGAGCGCCAGAAGAAGCCGAGCGTGCCGCGCTGGGTGTAGAGGTTGCCGGGGGCATTCCACGACAGCACGCCGTCGTCGGCCCATTCGATGGCGTTGCCACGTTTGCCGGTGGGCACCAGGGCGATCTTGTCGCGAAAGTTGGGCACGCCATCGCCGCGGGCGACATCCGCGTCCAGGCTGCGATCGGCGGACACGCGAAACAGCAGTTCCGGTGCCGCAACGGAGGCCGCGCTTGCCGGCAACGCGATCAGACACACCACACCCATCAAAAGCTTCAGCACGCTTACCTCACTTCAAAAAGAACGTCGCCGCGCGGGGGCGCCGCGCGGCGGGGGAGAGCGGCTAACAGAACGTAGCGAGCAGTCGTCAGATGGGTGCGGACGGCGCGCTTAGAACCGGAGTGTACGAGTGGTACATGCCGATTCCGAGCACCGGCCGCACCCGCCTGGCGGCTGCGCAGGTGTTCTGTTAGCTGCTCTCACTGTTATAGCCCGTTGGCGGCACGCCACTTGGGGATATCTTCTTTCAACAGCTTGTCTGGCCAGGTGCCGTGCCAGGCGTAGCCGACGCGGCGTTCGTTGGGCACTTTCATGTAGTCGGTCAATGCAACGCCGTCGCGGTTGGCATAGAGCGGGCGTTGATTCTGCAGGTCGTAGAAGCGTGCCCACAAGGACGCACCCGGTTGCGCGACCAGGATCACATCCTTGCCGGTTTCCTGGGTGGGGTCGTCGATCTTCTTGGTGGCCAGGTCGCGCATGCGATGGGTGTCGAACCAGACAGCCGCCGCCTGCACCGCCGTCTTGATCTTGGCCGAGGGGTTGGGCTGGCGCATCAGAAAGCGCACGATGCTGACCGATTCGCCCGACGACAACGAAGCCAGCTCATACGCGCGCGCCTTGGCCGGCTTGAGGGTGACCTCATCGTATTGCGCGCCCCAGATGGTGAGCGTGCCGCCGATCTTGACCTGGGTGGCGAGCACGCATTCCAGGCCCTTGGCCACGGCCTGGGTGGACTTGGCGCCGTGGCTGCTGCGTAGCTGCGCGCCGGTGTCGCCCTTGCCCTCGCCGATGTCCTGCAACAGGTTGAGCACGCGCACCATGGCGTCGTCGTTGTAGGTGATCTGGTGGTGGTAGGACGACAGGTCCGGGTAGAACTGCGGCCAGCCGCCATTGGCGTATTGCGCCTTGAGCAGGTAGTCCACGCCGCGGCGGGCGGCGGCGATGTACTTGGCGTTCTTCTCGTTCTTGAAGGCAGTGGCCAGGTACGTGATTTCGTACGTGGTGGCCTTGTTGTCGATGGTGGCATCGTCCTTGCGGCCGGGCTGCTGCAGTTCGGCAATTTCTGCGGCGGTGAAGGTGCGCGTGTAATCCACCGCCACGCCCTTGTACTGCTTGGACCAGCCACCGGAGGCGGTCTGCAGCAGCAGCATGTTGTCGGCGATGGTGTCGGCCATGGCCGAGAGCGGGGCCAGCAGCAGCGCGCCGGTCAACGCGAAGGTTGAGAACTTGATCATCAGAACGGCCTCCAGGTGCCGAGGATGGCGGTGCGGTCTTGCGCGGCGGCCTGGGCAGCGTTGAGCTGGCGCGACCATTTCACGCGGCGCGAGGGGTTGGCGCCGGGGCCGCTGCTCTGGTATTCGCTGTAGCGGGCGGTGGCCTCGTTGGCGGCGTTGCCCCAGTTGTTCCAGCCTTCGGGCAGGATGTGCGCGCCGAGCTGGCTGCTGATGAAGCTGACGCTGGCATACGGGCGCCACGGGCGGCCCAGGTGCACGCGGCTGACGCCGCTGGCAGCGGTGACGCGGGCATTGCGGAACACGAAGCCGCGTGCAGCCTCCTGCGGGGTGGAGGCGGCGGTGAGATAGCCATCGCCCAGCGAGTGCAGCTGCACGTTTTCGAACAAGGCGGTGCCGGCGCCGAACACGAAGTCCACGGTGCCTTCGACGTAGCAGTCGAGGAAATACGACAGCTTGGCGCCACGCAGATAGAGCGTGTCTTGGTAGCCGAGAAAGCGCACGTTGCGGAACGCGGCGCGGTCGCCATCCACGCGCACCGCCACCGCCTGCCCGACCGGGCCTGCGTGATTGCCAAAGGCCAGTTTTTCCGCAGTGAAGTCGTTGCCGGCAATGATGACGCTGGACGAGCCGGAGGTGCCGTATTCGGTGCCGGTGGCCGGATTGATGCGCGAAGCGTAGTTGTCGTAGGTGATGACGGTTTGGGTGGCGCCGGCGCCGGTGAGCTTGAGCGCCGGTGCGTTGGACGGCACTACGATCAGTTCCTGGTAGGTACCGGCGCCGATGGTGATCTGCGCGCGTTTGCCGCCCTGCACGGCGGCATCAATGGCGGCCTGCACGGTGCGGTAGCCGGCGCTGCCCTGCTTGGCCACGGTGTAGACCGGGTCGGCGGCAAAGGCAGCATTGCTGCCCAGCGACAGCCCCGCCAGCACGGCGGTGGCGACGAAGGTGCGTAACACGTTCCTGCGATGCGGTTGCATGCGTTGCTCCTGTCAGAACTTGTAGCGCGCGCCGACGTAGTACTGACGCCCGGTGACGGTGTACTTGTCGGGCAGTTCCAGCGTGGAATCGACGTAGCGGCGGTCGGGGGTGTCGAGCAGGTTGATCGCCTCGAAGGTCAGCGAGATGTGGTCGTTGAGCTTGTAGGACATGTTGAAATCGACGTTTTCAACGCTGTATTTGCCGGTGACATCGGCAGTGACCAGGCGACGCCCGTCCAGGTCGTAGACGTCTTCCTGGGCCAGGATGTTGTTGATGTAGCCATCGCGGTAACTGGTGGACACGCGCGCACTGAAGCGGCCGTCGTCGTAATAGACGGTGGCGTTGTAGGACTGCGGCGAGAGGTTGAGCAGGTCGCGCTCGGTGGCGGTGGTGGTGATGCTGGTGTTGCTGTTGCCGGCGGTACTGAACAGGTAATTGATCTTGGAATCGACCTGGGTGTAATTGAGCTGGATGCCGAAGTTGCGCCAGAAGCCGGGCAGGAAGTCGAAGGCCTGCTGGTAGGTCAGCTCGAAGCCCTTGAGCGGGCCACCGGGGGTGTTGAAGTAGCTCTGCACATTGAAGATGGTGTCCGGCGTAAAGCCTGCCGGGAGCAGGTCCAGCGAGTAGCCCATCGCTTCCCAGGTGCTGAGCACGCGGGTGCGCTGCACGTAGCTGTCGATGTCCTTGTAGAACACCGCTGCCGACAGCAGCGAGCCTTCGCGGAAGTACCACTCGGCGCTGAGGTCGTAGTTGGTGGAGCGGAACGGGTCGAGCTTGGGGTTGCCCAGGTTGATCGAGAAAAAGCGCCCGTCGTCGAAGAACTGGGTGGGGCCGCCGCTGACGCTGGGCGACAGGTAGGCCAGCGTGGGGCGTGCCATGGTCTTGGCCGCACCGAAGCGCAGCACCACCTCATCGCTGACATCCCACGAGAGGTTCAACGAGGGCAGGATGTCGCGGTAGTTGTGGTTGACGGTGGTGGGCACCAGCAGGCGCTCGCCGGGGCTGGCGGTGGCGCTGGCCACGCCGAAGAACGACTCGCAGTTGGGCGAGATGGCGCCGGCGGCAGTCGCCGTGCACGGTGCATAGCCGCTGGCGGCGATCTGCGTCTGCACATAGCGCACGCCCAGGTTGCCACGCAGCGCGCGGCCCCACAGGTCGGTGTTGAAGTCCAGCTGCAGGTAGGTGCCCAGGCTCTTTTCGTTGACCGCGAAGTTGTTGTTGGACGAGCCGAAGTGGCCGACATCGGCCAGGCGGTAGTCGCCACCGGGCACGCCGGTGTCGCAGTTGCAATTGATGTTGAGCAGGTCGGCGACCTTCTGGAAATCCGGAATCACCCAGGTGGTGGGGAAGCTGCCGTTCAAGCTGCGGCCGAAGCCGTCCAGGTTGGTGCTCAAGTCATTGACGCCCACACCGGCCGGCAATGCCTGCGCCAATCGCCCGTAGGAGATGTTGCGCGACTCCGACGTGTCCATGTCGTAGTTCTTGTAGGCCAGCCCGGTGTGGAAGGTGAAGGTGGGGCTGATGTTGAATTCCAGGTCCACCTTGGCGGTGTCGAAGGTGTTGCCCACCGACTGCGGGTTGAGCCGCACCTCGCTGATGTTGGTGCCGCGCGCGGTGCCGTTGCTGTTGACCGGCACTGCGCCATAGCCCAGCCACTGCCAGTTGTTGGGGTTACCCGCGTCGAACGGGAAGCTCATGCTCGGGTAATCGCCGCCACCGCGGCGGTCGAGCACGAAGCCGTCCAGATTGGTGTTGTCGAAACTCACCATCGAAAACTCGGGGCGTTCGTAGTCCGAGGTCGAGTGGCCGACCAAGGCATTGACACGCACCTGGTCGTTGAAGCGGTGCGCCAGGTCCAGGCTGAATTGCTTGAACTCGGTGGATTCTTCGATGTTGCTGGATTCGGTGCGGAAGTCGACGTTGTCGAACACGCCATAGGTGAGGCGGTTCTGGTCGTCCACCTGCGCCTCGCGCACGGCAATCTGGGTCTTGCCGCCGAAGTTGGCGGTGCGGTGCAGGTTGGCACCGACCGAGTCTTCGCGCTGGTCCTTGTCCAGCTTGGAATACAGCATGTCGAAGTTCAGCAGGGTGTCGTCGCTGACCTTGAATTGCAGCGCGCCGGTCACGCCCAGCCGTTTGATTTCATGATCGGTACGGATGTAGCGCGGGTAGCGCGGAATCCAGGCGTTGGTGGCGGTTTCGTAGGCCTGGATGTTCTCCGGCGTGTTGGCCGGGCGCGGGATGCCGGTGCCGCAATTGGTGGCGCTGATGCCGTAGCTGCCCCAGCCGTTGTTGCGGTCCTGGTTGGCCTGCGAGCCGACCCCGGCAGGGGTTTCATTGGCCAGCGGATTGCGCGGGGTCTGCGGGTTGTAGCCCACCGGCGAACAGAAGCCGTAGGTGCCGTTGTTGGTGGCGGTGCTCTGGTTGGAGTTGCGGTAGTTGCCGTGCTCCCAGCGCACCGGGTTGTAGCCTTCTTCGCGCAGGTGGCGCTCGCTATACGACACCGACATCAACGCACCGACGCGGCCATCGGCCCAGATGTTGCTGATCAGGCCGGAGAAGCGCGGATCCTTTTCGCGCGAGAGATCGTTGTAGCCGTACTGCGTGGACGCCGCCGCTTCGAAGCCATCGAAGTCGAACGGGCGCGAGCCGCGCAGGTCGACCGTGGCGCCCAATGAGCCTTCGTCCATCTGCGCCGACTGGGTCTTGCTGATGGTGACGCGGCTGAACAGTTCGGAGGCGAAGGTGTTGAAGTCGAAACCGCGGCTGCGGTTGACGCCATCGCTGCCACTGCCGGCGGTGGCCAGGGCTTCCAGCCCGTTGATGCGCACGCGGGTGAAATCCGAGCCCAGGCCGCGCACGGAGATCTGCTTGCCCTCGCCGCCTTCGCGGTCGATGGAGACGCCGGCGATGCGCTGCATCGATTCGGCCAGGTTCAGATCGGGAAACTTGCCGATGTCTTCGGCGTAGATGGCGTCCACCTGCTCCACGCTGTAGCGCTTGGCGTCCAGCGATTGCTGCAGGCTTTCGCGGTAGGTGGCCTTGACCTGCACGCGGTCCAGGTCCACCGCGTCGGTGGGCGTGGCCGGCGGGCCGACGGTTTGCGCGGCAGCGCTCACACCGTGCAAGGCCAGGACGATGGCCACCGACAGACGCGCGGTGGGCAGGCGGGCGGCCGCCAATGCGGCGGGACGACGCGAACGGACTTGCATGATGCACTCACTCCGGTGGCACTGCTGCAAAGACGCATGCAGCCTCCCCACAGGCCCGCGGCGTCGAATCGAGATGCGCCACCGGCAACACGGCAGGCCTCATGCGATGGCGTGCGCGTGGTGTGGCAGCGGCTAGAAACAGCACGCCCACCGCGTTGCAGACGCCCACCTCGGGTGGGCGCAGACACAGGCGCGATCAGGCGTTGGAAGAAGGCCCGCTGCGCATGTGCGCAGCGGGCGGGCGACACTTAGAACTTGTAGCGCAGGCCCAGCAGGTACTGCCGGCCGGTTTCGGCGTATTGCAGCGGCAACTGGCCGGTGCGCGGCGACGACACCCACTCGTCGGAGGCTTCGTTGGTGAGGTTGATGCCTTCCAGGCTCAGCTCCAGCTGCTTGCTGATCTTGTAGCGCAGCGAGGCGTCGAGCATGGTGGTGCCGGTCATGCCGTGCACGCCATCGACGTTGAAGCCGGCTTCCGCACCCGGTGCCTGGGTGAGGTAGTCGTCGCGGTTGGTGGCCGAGACGCGGCCGGCGAACATGTCGCCTTCGTAGAACAGCGTGGCGTTCCACGACGAGCGCGACAGGCCGAGCAGGTCGTTCTTCATCACCGGCGCGCCGCTGCTGGCCAGGTACTGGATCTGCGAATCGACCCAGGTGTAGTTGAGCTGCACGCCCAGGTTGGCCCACTTGCCCGGCAGGAAGGTGAAGGGCTGGGTGTAGTTGGCTTCCACGCCCTTCAGTTCGCCGCCCGGGGTGTTGAGCGGGATGCTGAAGGCGAAGTCGTCGTTGACGGTGGCGCCGGTGCCTTCCAGCAATTCGGCCGGCAGGCCGCTGCTGGAATACGGGCGCACTTCGCGCGCGGTCTGGATGAAGCTCTCGATGTCCTTGTAGAACACGCCGACACCGAGCATGGCGCCTTCGTTGAAGTACCACTCCAGGCCGAGGTCGACGTTGGTGGCTTCGATCGGGTCCAGGTCCGGGTTGCCGCCGGCCACGGTGCGCGCACCGCCGGCCACCGCCACGGTCACGCCGGGGGTGAGGCTGCCCAGGCCGGGACGCGACATCACCTTGGCCGCGCCAAGCCGCAGCAACAGGTCCGGGGCCAGCTCGGCCACCAGATTGAACGAGGGCAGCGTGTTGCTGTACTTGCGGCCCACCGTGGTCAGCGCCGGTGCGTTGTTGATCAGCGCGTAGCCGGTGGATTCCTGCTCGGTCTCCACGTAGCGCACGCCGAAGTTGCCCGACAGCGGGATGGAGCCCAGGTCGGTGGAGAACTCGCCCATCAACCACACACCGCGGTCCTTTTCTTCCACGCTGCGGCTGTTGTTGACGCGCGGGGCCACGGCGAAGGTGCCGCTGTTGCTGTAGATGCCGAACTGGTTGGCTACCGCATCCAGGTTGGGCACCACCCACGCCGCCGGGCTGCCGTTGATGCCCTTGAGCCCGGCCTGTTCGTTGAGGTCGGCCGGCACGATGCGCGTGCCATTGGCGAAGGTGGGCACGGCCAGTTCGTTGGCGCGGCGTAGTTCGACGGTGCTGAAACTGTAGTTCTTGGCCAGCACGCCGCCCTTGAGGCGGAAGCCGGGGCTGATGTTCCAGTTGAAGTCGATCTGGCCGGTGTCGAAGTCGTTGTCCACCGACTGCGGACGCAGGCGGATTTCTGCCAGCTCCCAGCCATTGGGATTGGTCGGGTCGATGCCGTAGTTCAGCACCGGCGCGCGGCTGTTGCCACGGTAGTCGTAGCTGTACCCGTCGACGTCGTACTTGTCCATGATGATGGTGGTCTGCACCGGGTTCTCGTGCGCCGAGCGCGAGGTACCAACGCGGGCATTGACGCTGAAGGCATCGTTGAAGCGGTGCTCCACATCGAAGCTGATCTGCTTGAACTCGGTGTTCCACTCGTCGTGGCGGTTTTCCGAGCGGATGTCGACGTTGTCGAATTCGCCGTAGACCAGTGCGTTGTTGCGGATCTCGCCGTTGCGCACGACGGTGGCCGGCTTGCCGGCGAGCACGGGGCGCGCATTGCCGCCGCGGCTGAAGGAGATCGCTTCGATGTAGTGCTCGTCGCGCTTGGCGTCGATCTTGGAATACAGCGCATCCAGCGACAGCGTGGTGCGATCGGTGGGCTTCCACTGCAGCGAGCCGGTGACGCCCAGACGCTGCTGGTCGTGGATCTGCTGGGTATAGCGCGGGAAGCGCGGGTGGTAGACATCGGCCGAGCGCGCGGCGGCGAACGGCGAGGTGGCGCTGAAGCCGCCATTGCTGGGGCCATTGGCCCAGCGGCCGGTGTTGGCGCCTTCTTCCAGCACTTCGCGCTCGGTGTAGGCCACCGACAGCAAGGCGCCGAAGGTGTTGTCGGCCCAGGTGTTGGCGATCAACCCGGCCACGCGCGGGTTGGCCTTCTCGGCCATGGCGTTATAGGCCGCCTGGCTGCTGGCGGCGAAGGTGAAGCCGTTGTAGTCGAACGGACGCGCGGTGCGCAGGTCGACGGTGGCGCCCAGCGAGCCTTCTTCCACGTCGGCCGAGGCGGTCTTGCGCGCGATCAGCTGCGAGAACAGGTCCGAGGCGAACACGTTGAAGTCGAAGCCACGGCCGCGGTTGGTGCCGCCGCTCTGGTCGCCGGCGCCCACGGTGGTGAGCGCTTCCATGCCGTTGATGCGCACGCGGGTGAACTCCGGGCCCAGGCCACGCACCGAAATGGCGCGGCCTTCGCCGGCCTCACGTGTGATCACCACGCCGGGGATGCGCTGCAGCGACTCGGCCAGGTTGAGGTCGGGGAACTTGCCGATGTCCTCGGCGACGATGGCATCGACCACGCCGGCTTCGCCACGCTTGATGTCCAGGGCCTTTTCCACGCTGGCGCGGTAGCCGGTCACCGTGACGGTGTCCAGATCCACGGCGGGCTCGGCAGGTGGGGCGGCGGCGTCTTGTGCGGCGGCGTGGCCGCTCAGCGCCAGGCCGATCGACAATGCCAGCAAGGTAACCGGTGTCTTCCGGCTGGTGGTCCGAAATTGCATGTCCTCCCCTCCCAAGGGTCCATGAACAATGTGAAATGCGGGGGTGTGAGCGGCAATGACACCGCTGGTCAAAACGACGTTACCAGCTGAATCGTCGTTCAACATCTTGCAGCGCAGCAGAAATGCGTCCGGATTTCGCCTAAATGGGGCGCAAGCCGTCACGCCGTGTCGCATAGTGGGTCTCACCCGCCGTGTTCCGTGAGGGCTAGAATGACACCGATGGTCATCGTAACGCGCTGCGGGTCCCCCACCCCGTGACGCACCACACAGCCGAGGTATTGCCGCATGAGTCGAACCCGCATCCTGTGTTTTGGAGAGTTGTTGCTGCGCCTGGGGGCGCCTGGCCACGCGCTGCTATTGCAGCAGCCCCGGCTGGACGTGCACTGCGGTGGTGCGGAGGCCAATGTCGGCGTCTCGCTGGCGCATTTCGGCCATGAGGTGGCCATGGTCAGCACGGTGGCGGACAACCCGCTGGGCGCGGCGGTGCTGGGCGAGCTGCGCCGCCACGACGTGGACACGCGCCACGTGCGGCGGGTGGACGGCCGCATGGGCCTGTACTTCCTGACCACCGGCGCGATCCACCGCCCCAGCGAAGTGGTCTACGACCGCGCCGATTCGGCGTTTGCGCTGGCGCCGGCCGATGCCTACAACTGGCCGAGCCTGCTTGCGGGCGTGCAGTGGCTGCACCTGTCCGGGGTGAGCCCGGCCCTGGGCGCGGAGGTTGCGCAG
>NZ_JSZE01000061.1 GCF_000802365.1 Xanthomonas cannabis pv. cannabis | reverse complement strand
CACTTCTTCGCCGTGCGCCTGGAAGGCGCCAGCGTCTCCGGTCAGGCGGTCAAGGCAATGGTGCGCCGCTTGATCGAAAGCGAGCCGGCCGGCCGGCCGCTGGCCGACGAAGCCATTGCCGGTTTGCTGTCGCGGCAAGGCGTTAACATTGCGCGCCGCACCGTGGCCAAGTACCGCGAACAACTCGACATCGCCCCGGCACGCGAGCGCCGCCGCACCAACAAACCGCTGCTTGCCCGGGCAGGATAAGGACTACTATGAGCAAACTCACCGTGCTGCTGGTCGACGACCACGAGGGCTTCATCAACGCTGCGATGCGTCATTTTCGCAAAGTGGAGTGGCTCAACATCGTGGGCAGTGCCGCCAATGGACTGGAAGCGATCGAGCGCTCTGAGTCGCTGCGCCCCAACGTCGTGCTGATGGACCTGGCGATGCCCGAGATGGGCGGGCTGCAGGCCACGCGGCTGATCAAGACGCAGGACGATCCGCCGTATATTGTCATCGCGAGCCACTTCGACGATGCCGAGCATCGTGAACACGCTCTTCGCGCGGGTGCTGACAATTTTGTCAGCAAGCTGTCCTATATCCAGGAAGTCATGCCAATCCTGGAGGGCCTGACGGAAGGAGCCAGGAATGAGTGAGTCCCGCATTCTGCTGATCGACAGTGACGCCGTGCGCGCCGAGCGCACCGTGTCGCTGCTCGAATTCATGGACTTCAATCCCCGCTGGGTCACCGACGGCGCCGACATCAATCCTGGCCGTCATCGCCACGACGAATGGATGGCGGTGATGGTGGGTTCGGCGCAGGATGCGGCGCAGGCCGACAAGTTCTTCGATTGGCTGGCCGATGCCAAGCTGCCGCCGCCGGTGCTGCTGATGGAAGGCAGCCCGGTCACGTTCGCGCAGACCCATGGCCTGCACGAGGCCAATGTCTGGGCGCTGGATACCCCGTTGCGGCACGCGCAGCTGGAAGCCCTGCTGCGACGCGCAAGCCTCAAACGGCTGGATGCAGAGCATCAGGCCGGCGTGCAACAGGACACCGGACCGACCGGCAACAGCGAGGCGGTGACCCGCCTGCGCCGGCTGATCGACCAGGTGGCCGCGTTCGACACCACCGTGCTGGTGCTGGGCGAGTCCGGTACCGGCAAGGAAGTGGTGGCACGTGCCATCCACCAGCACTCGCCGCGCCGTGATGGGCCGTTTGTCGCCATCAACTGCGGCGCAATTCCGCCGGACCTGCTGGAAAGCGAACTCTTCGGTCACGAGAAAGGCGCGTTCACCGGCGCCCTGAGCGCCCGCAAGGGCCGTTTCGAAATGGCCGAAGGCGGCACCCTGCTGCTGGACGAGATCGGCGACATGAGCCTGCCGATGCAGGTGAAGCTGCTGCGCGTGCTGCAGGAGCGCAGCTTCGAGCGCGTGGGCGGTGGCCAGACCATCCGCTGCAACGTGCGCGTGATCGCTGCCACCCACCGCAACCTGGAAGCGCGCATCAGCGACGGCCAGTTCCGTGAGGACCTGTTTTACCGTCTCAACGTGTTCCCGATCGAGATGCCGGCGCTGCGCGAGCGCGTGGACGATCTGGCCATGCTGGTGCAGACGATTGCCGGGCAGCTGGCGCGTACCGGCCGTGGCGAAGTGCGCTTTGCCGAGGAAGCCCTGCAGGCGCTGCGCAGCTATGACTGGCCCGGCAATGTGCGCGAGCTGACCAACCTGGTAGAGCGCCTGGCGGTGCTGCACCCGGGCGGGCTGGTGCGCGTGCAGGACCTGCCGGCGCGGTATCGCGGCGATTTTGCCTCGGCCATTCCGGTCGAGTTGCCGCCCGAGCCGGCACTGGTGGCCGCGCCCACCGACGTAGCTGCACTGCCGAGCAATGTGGTCGCACTGCAGCCCAAGGCCGCCGATGCGGAACCGGCCTCGGCCGCCAGTCTGCCCGACGACGGCATCGACCTGCGCGGCCATATGGCCAACATCGAACTGGCCTTGATCAACGAGGCGCTGGAACGTACGCAGGGCGTGGTGGCCCATGCGGCGCAACTGCTAGGCCTGCGCCGCACCACCCTGGTGGAGAAACTGCGCAAGTACGGCATCGACCGCGAGCAGACCGAGCTGGCCAACTGAGCGTGCCGGCGCACGCAAGGTCCTGCTCGCTGGCATAGCGCTTGCTTGCTCAGGCGTACACCGTCCGCAGCCATCGGCTGCGGCGGAATCCCGACATCCACCCGCACCAGCGAGGCATTGATGCCCATCCCCGTCACCAGTCCGCTGCTGCCGCCGCTGGAAGAGTTTCTGCCGTACCTGGAACGGATCTGGACCAGCCGCATCGTCAGCAACGGGGGCGAGATGCACCGCGCCTTGGAGCAGGCGTTGTGCGCCTACCTGGGTGTGCCGCATCTGGCGCTGTTGACCAATGGCACCACTGCCTTGATCACGGCCTTGCAGGCGCTGCGCATCACTGGCGAAGTGATCACCACGCCCTACTCGTTCGTGGCCACGGCGCATTCGTTGTTGTGGAAAAGCATTACCCCGGTGTTCGTGGACATCGACCCGGTCACGCTCAACATGGACCCATCCAAGATCGAAGCGGCCATCACCCCGCAGACCACCGCGATCATGCCGGTGCACTGCTATGGCACTGCCTGCGACACCAGCGCGATCACGCGCATCGCCGACATCTACAACCTGAAGGTGATCTACGACGCCGCGCATGCCTTCGGGGTGCGCGATGAGGGCGGCTCGATCCTGCGCCACGGCGACCTGAGCGTGCTGAGCTTTCATGCGACCAAGGTGTTCAACACCTTCGAAGGCGGCGCAATTGTCTGCCCTGACGAAAAAACCTACCAGCGCATCGGGCACTTGAAGAACTTCGGCTTCGTCGACGAAACCACGGTGGTGGCACCGGGCATCAACGGCAAGATGAACGAGATCAGCGCAGCGTTCGGCCTGTTGCAGCTCAACCACATCGACGAAGCCATTGCGCAACGCAGCGCCGTCGATGCGCAGTATCGGCGGCGGCTCAGCGAGGTGCGTGGCATCCAGTGCGTGGCACGCCCGCAACAGTCCAGCGCCAATTACGCGTATTTTCCGATCCTGGTGCAGGACGACTACCCGCTGTCGCGCGATGCGCTATACCAATTGATGCGCGAGCACGGCATTCTGGTGAGGCGTTACTTCTATCCATTGATCAGCGACTTCCCGATGTATCGCGCTCTGCCCTCGTCTGCGCCGGCATGGTTGCCGGTAGCGCGCTCGGTGGCCGCGCAAGTATTGTGCTTGCCGATCTTTCCCGGCCTGACCGCCGACCAGGTCGATACCATCGCCGACATCATCGCCGGCGAACAGGCCACATGACCGCGACACGCAACACCGTGTTTCCAGACTCCCGCATCTTCAACAGGCAACCAGGCGAGATCGCATGACCCAGGCAACATTTATCGAGAACTTCCTTTCCGCCACCGATTTCCAGGAGCCGGTGGAGGTCACGCTGGACACCATACTGCTGGAATTGCCGGAATGGGATTCGCTGGCGGCGCTCGGCGTGATCGTGATGTTCGACATGGAATACGGCAAGACCATCACCGGCGAAGATCTCTCTGCCGCCGTCACCGTGGGCGATCTCTACAAACTGACCGAGGCCTAAGCACCATGCCGACCTCCACGCTGCACAACGTCCGCTTTGCCGGCATGGCGACATGCGTGCCTAAGCGTGTGGTGTCCAATCTCACCGACTGCCGGCCGCAGATCCGTTCAGAGCGTGAGCGCCTGGTGCGCAACATCGGCATCGATACGCGTCGCATGGCGTCGGAATGGCAATGCTTTTCCGACCTGGCCTTCGATGCGACCGAAGTGCTGCTCGAGAAGCTGCAATGGAAGCGCGAGGAGATCGATGCACTGATCGTGGTAACGCAGTCGCCGGATTATCCGATTCCGGCCACCGCCATCATCCTGCAGGACCGGCTCGCCCTGTCGCACGCCACGGTCGCCTTCGACGTCAACCTGGGCTGCTCGGCCTATCCGTTCGGTATCAACCTGCTCGGCTCGATGATCGCTGCCGGCGGCGTCAAGAAGGGCTTGCTGCTGGTCGGTGACCGCAGTGCCAATCTGGAAGACCCGATTTTTTCCGACTCGGGTACTGCCACGGCGCTGGAGTTCAGCGCCGACGCGCCGCCGATGCACTTCGACCTAAACAGCGATGGCAGCGGCTACAAAGCCATCATTCTGCCGGTGGGTGGGCATCGCGAGCCGGTCGCCATTCAGCACCTGGTGCCGTATCGCGATGAGCCGGAGGGTGCGTGGAAGCGTGGCGTGGACCTGCAACTGGATGGCGTGGCAGTGCTGAGCTTTTCTACCCAACGTATTCCGCCTGCGGTACAGAAGCTGCTCGACTACACCGGTGTTTCCAAGGATGAGATCGACTACTTTGTGTTCCACCAAGCCAACCGCATGATCAACGAGACCATCCGCAAGAAGCTCGGGCTACCGGTAGAAAAAGTGCCTTCGACGCTTCGCGATTTCGGCAACACCAGCGGCGCATCGCTGCCGGTGACAATGACCGCGCGCATCAATAAGGAACTCGAGTCCGGCCGTAAACGCGTGTTGCTGTGCGGCTTCGGCATCGGGCTTTCGTGGGGCACCTGCTTGGTGGACATCGAGGGTGCGGCGTTTCCTGACTTGATCGAGGCTTGAGCATGGCTGGAATCGCCTCGACCGATGCATTCGGGCTGATCGATAAAACTATCATGGTCACTGGTGCGTCTTCGGGTATCGGCGCAGCAGTCGCCGCCTTGTGCGCTCGGTTAGGCGCCACCGTAGTGCTCAACGGTCGCGATATGCAGCGTTTGGAGGCAGTGGCCGCCGATCTAGCTGGTGGCGGCCATAGCGTCATCGCCGGCGACCTGACCGACGAACAGACTCGGAACCGCCTATTGGAGGCGTCCGAGCGCTATCACGGCATTGCTTCATGCGCGGGCGTTGCTGCACTCGTGCCGTTTCGAATGGCGGCAGAAAAACATCTGCAGCACATGCTGTCGGTGAATTATCTGGCGCCGATCGCCTTGACGCAGCAATTAATCTTCAAACGTCGGCTGGCCGAGGGCGCGTCGCTGGTCTACGTCTCAGCGCTATCTGCACGCGCCGCTCCACAGGCCGCTGCCGGCTATGCTGCGTCCAAGGCTGCACTGGAGGCGGCCGTGCGGACGCTAGCGCTTGAGCAAGCCAAGCACGGCATCCGTGCGAACTGCATTGCGCCCGGCTATGTCGACACACCCATGCTGAAAAAGTTGGGCACCGCTGCTGACATGGACGACAAGATCGGACTGACACCACTTGGGCGCATCGACCCGAACGACGTTGCGAATGGCGTGACATATCTGTTGTCAGCCGCAAGCCGCTGGATCACGCGAAGCACATTGACCATCGACGGCGGGATTTCCTTGCCGATTCGCCTATGAGCAGCCAGACCATCATGCCTTCCACGGACGCTACCTCGGCGCTGCTCCACACCCTGTTTGGACTAGCCGGCAAGACAATTCTGGTTACTGGTGCATCCAAGGGTATTGGCGAGGCCGTTGCGCAGGCTTGTGCTGGTGCAGGTGCGCGTTTGATCGTTGCCGGACGAGACGAACAACGCCTGCAAGCGGTGCTGGTGTCCTTGTCTGGCGAAGGCCATCGCTTGTTCATTGGCGATCTGAGCGATGCAACCGTACTGCAGCAATTGGCCATCGACTGCGATCCGCTTGACGGGGTAGTTCACAGCGCCGGCATTCGCGGGCTTGCGCCGATGAAATTGGTCAGCGAAAAGTTCTTGCGCGACGTCATGGACATCAATTATCTCGCGCCCGTGATGTTGACCCGGCATCTGTTGGCACGCCAGTCACTGCGACCCGGCGCTTCGGTGATCTTTCTGTCGTCCATCGCCGCGCTCACTGGCACCGTCGGCGTCGGCCCCTATGCAGGATCGAAGGCCGCTCTGATCGGCACCTTGCGTCCGCTGGCGCTGGAATTGGCACGCCGCAAGATTCGCGCGAACGCGCTCTGCCCTGGTCTGGTCGAAACCTCATTGATCAACGAAGACAAGGCATGGTTCGAGGAAAGCCGCAAGCGCTATCCGCTGGGCATCGGACAACCCGAGGACGTGGCACTGGCGTGCCTGTATTTCCTGTCGGACGCCAGCACGAAGGTGACCGGGCAGGCCTTCAGCATGGATGGAGGAGTGGAATTCGCATGACATCCGTCACTCTCGCGCCGCCTCACCACTTGTTGATCGTTGGCGCAGGCGGCTATGGAAGAGACATCGCATCGCTGGCATACCATGAGGATCCGGCTTACGGAGTCGAGTGGGACATCAAGGGCTTTCTGGACGACCGCGTGCATCTGCAGGGCACATCGCGCTGGCCGATCGTTGGCGATCCTGTCAGCTATCAACCGGTCGAGGGCGACATCTTTATCTGCGCAATCGGCAATCCGACACAGCGGCGCCGCTACGCCCAGGCACTCATCGAAAAGGGAGCGGACTTTATCGTGTTTCATCCGCCTCCGACGCGTGAGGCTGCTGCCGGTTACATCGGTCGCGGCGGCGTGTTCGATTCGCGCGTGTCCATCGGCTCGGGCAGCCGGCTCGGCGAGTTCGTTACCGTGCTCTCTACCTCAATCATCGCGCACGACGTCAGCATCGGCGACTATGTGCAGATCGGTAGTTTCGTCTTCATCGGCGGCAGCGTGGTCATTGGTAACGAGGTAACGATTCACCCGCATGCAACCATCATTCCAGGCATCAGGATCGGCGACGGCGCCATCATCGGGGCTGGAAGCGTGGTCGTTAAAGATGTCCCCTCCAATAGCACCGTGGCTGGCAATCCTGCGCGCATCATCTTCAGCAGGTAGCGCCGCTAGGATGCACTTCAGGAGCCAGGACATGACCCGACACGCACTCGATATTAAACACTACACCAGCTCACAGACCTTCGAGCTGGAGCAAACACGGCTGTTCGGCCGCTTGTGGGCATTTGTCGGCTTTTCGTCGTTGGTGGCCGAGCGAAATCAATTCTTCGCACGCCAGGTCGCCGGTGTGCCGATACTGGTGCAGCGCACCGATGCCGGTATTCGCGCCTTCATCAATCAGTGCCCGCATCGCCAATCGGCAATCCAGATCGACAGCCACGGCAAGCGACCGTTGGTGTGCCCGTATCACGCCTGGTCATTCGGACCGGAGGGCGAGTTGCGTGGTCTGCCCAACCCAGGCCTATACCGATTCACCGCCGAAGAGAAGGAAGCCATTTGTCTGCGCAAACTGCACGTAGAGCAGGTCGGCCAGCTTTTGTTCGTCAATCTCTCCGAACAACCGTTGCCGCTGACCGAACAGTTTTCACCCGATTACCTGGAGCAGCTGCGCTCGGCGTCCTCGCATCTGGACTCGCAGATCATCTATAGCTGCCATCGGGTGCGCTACAACTGGAAGCTGAACATGGAAAACGTCAAGGACTATAACCACGTCCCTTTCGTTCACCCCAAGACCTTCGGCCCGTTGATGACGAGTACGGACAAGGCGGTACGAACCCAAGAGTCGGGGCCCGACGCTGCTTCGCCGGTGAAACAACTACTGCAGTCCAAGGCCGTTCCCGCATTGAGCGAGCTCAGCTTCCCGGTCAAGGCGCACATCACAGCGCAAAATAGCTGGTTTCGTTCGCTATGCGACCGTTACGGTGAGGATGAGGCGTACTACAACTGGTTCGTCTACCCTAACGTCAACTTCTGCAGTGTGCGTGGCGACTATTTCCTGCTTCAGCAGTACGATCCGGTTTCGCCATCGGAAACCGACTACCACCTGTGGGTGATGACTGCGCAGCGCAAGCACGAGCATACCGACTTCACGGCCCTGTTGAGCGATCTGATCCGGGGCGAGCGTACCGTCATCGCGGAGGATACTGTCTTGTTGGAATGCATGCAGGCCGGTTTCGGACCGCACTCCGGCCACATCACGCACGGCGATTATGAGATTCAACTGGTGCGCCAGCATCGTTGGTACCGCGACGCGGTGCTGGAGGAAGCGCATTGACCTCACTCATCCTGCTAGGCCAGGACGATGCGCTAACGCAGGCGGTACGCGTGGCAAACGCATGCGGATTGGTGTACACCGTGATCGAACTGGAATCGGCTGACCGTCACAACTTCGAGCTAGACGACATCTTCGCGCGCTTCCCGGCGGCAGACAGCGAAGTTTTTGTCGCGCTGGACGCACGGGCGGTGAACTACGCGCGCCACAAACTGGTCGCGCAGCTGCGGCTTGCCGGCTATCGATTGGCGAACCTGATTTCGCCAACGGCCATCGTCGAAGACGATGTGCGTTTGGCAGGCAATGTCTACATCGGAGCCGGGTGCAACGTCGCTCCTGGCACGCGCATTGGCGTCGGTTGTTGGCTCGACCGCCAAGTCGTGATCGAGTCCGATGCCCGCCTGGGTGCCTGCACAACGGTACATGCAGGCGTCTCGATTGGGCGAGCTGTGGACATCGGGCAAGGCAGTACCCTGGGCAGCGGCAGCATCGCAGGCGCCGGCACGAAAATCGGCCGTCATTGCGAGTGGCTGCTGCCCGGCGTGGTGCCCATCACCCTCCCGGACCGTTCCTTCTACGATGCGCTGATGCCCCAGGGAGCACGCATTTTGTGATTGACCTAATCATTCAAGCAGCCCAACAAAATTTGCTTTTCCTGAGAACATGTCATGACGCTGGATGAGTACCAACGGATGAGCATAAACCCCGACGGGGACGACCGCATCCTGCGTGAATGCCTTGCCGCCTACGCGGACTCGTATGCGCGCGAACCAAACTTTTGCGTGCCGAAAGAGGCGCGCCGGGCGTTGGAGGAGAAAGGAAAGAGGGTGCAGGTGGTCTTGCTCGGCAGTAAGCTGTTCGGGAGCGTATTCGTACGAGAAGCCGCATCGCGCGTCGACATCGTCGGCGTCGTGGACGACTACAAGGTCGATAGCGACCAGACATTCCACGGCATCCCTTTCATTACGTCCGCGACCCTGGTCCAGTGGGCACGCACCCGACAGATTGTATGTGTGAACACGTGTCGCTTCGATTACTCGCGTCGCTACTTCAAACACCTCACACTTGCCAACAGCATTCCTTTACTCAACTACGAGCAGGCCATCCGTTGGCTAGGCATTACCGCATGCAGCGACCACCGGGTAGACGACTGGGGCAATTACATCGTCCGCAACTTGCCGCGCTTCGATGCCCTGGCTACGCGCCTCGGCGATCCATACTCTCGCTTCACGCTGTTCAGTGTACTGCTTGCGCATTTGAGCTGTAACCCGGAATGGGTCCTTCACGCAGCCAAGCCATATTCGAGTCTGTATTTTCGATCAGGTCTGTTCGTACCTGGTTTGAAGGAATGCTTTGCCGACTGCGGTGCGTCGATCGCCGAATCAAGCCGCGCCTTCCTGGATAGCGTGGATGACCGATTTGAAAAAATCTGGATGATCGAACCCGACCAAATCAATGGCAGCACACTCCGTGAATTCATCCAGACGCGTTCTTCCCTGTCCGGCAATAATTGTCAAATCGAGTTGATTACGTGCGCTTTGGGAGAAGCAGATGGCGAACTGCCGTTCCTGCATGAAGGTGGGCATGGCGGCCAACTGGTGCCGGTGCCGTCTGGGCAGGCACACTGCCACAACGTGCCGGTACGCCGCCTGGACGACCTGCTTGATCGCACACCAACACTGATAAAGATGGACATTGAAGGAGCGGAGCTGGGGGCGTTGCGTGGTGCCAGTGCGCACATCGCAATGGGGCGTCCAACGTTGGCGATTTCCGCGTACCACCGCTCCTCGGACTTGCTTGATCTGGTCGGCGCAATTGAAAACATCCGCGACGATTATCGTATCGGCCTGCGCCACCATACCGAGGATCGATGGGATACCTGCCTCTACTTTTATTAGGCCATCCGCTTCAAGCAATCTGCCCTGTTCCAATACACAACGCAGCTTCTCTTGTCATGCGTAATGGCTGCGAGGCGGAATTGAACGTCGAGAACAGCCGTACTTTTGTATGAAGTCGCCATACCGAATTGTCCATGCACCTACAGCACATACGGCATGCAGCCTTGAACAGGAACCAAGCCCAATGGCGTTAGCAACCGGCTCTCTCGAGCGAGCCAGTATCAAATACCCTGGGCTGGATCCGGCGTGTACCAAGCTTGTCGGTTGGGGAGCCGGACAGTTCTTCCGCGATTTCTATCCGGCCATCGCCAAACGGTTGAACCTGGCGTACACCATCTGTCCGCGGCAGGAGAATCAGGGCGCGACGGTCCATGGCATCCAGGTTAGGCCGCCCTCGGCGTTAAATGATGAATCCACCGACGATGTGCTGATTGTCATCTTCTCTAATCACTACCCGGAGGTGATGAATCAGATCGCAGCGGCGCATGGCCGCTTCCGCACGGTGCGCGCAGTCGATTACGACCAGAGCAGCATCGTGACGCTGCAGGAGCTGCAGGAGCTTGCCAGCCTGTTGCCGGACCTGCGCATCTCGCGTCGGCTGACCTCGCCGAAGGCGGGAATTTTCGTCCAGGGTCTTGTGTTCGACTTCACACCACTGGTGCTGGCCTGGAATCGGCTGCATTTTCCTGATGTCTATCAGTGCATGGTGACATGGGCCCATCAGTCCGAGGAGCTCCTTGATCGCTGCCGTCCCTGGTTGGACAAACTGATCCTGGTGCCGCAGCCGGAGAACCTTGGCCTGCATTACCGCAACGCCGTACTCAGGTCGGCGCGGTTGGGGGCCGAGCACCTGGCCGAGCAGGGAATACCGGTTGCCGTGCGCTGCCGCAGCGATAACGTGCTTACCGGCTCGGTCCACAAGGTCATCGATACGTACTTTCGCGCCAAACGCAACCAGGGGAAGATCGCTGTGTCGTTGGCGGCTTCCTGGCAGCACATGCCGTTCCACTTTTCGGAAAAAGCCATGTTGGGCAGGACCGATGACATGGTGGCGTTATGGTCGACCCTGGAAGACCCGCGGCCAGCCAGTTATGCGGACGATGAATTGTCGCCGACACTCGAACTCGCACCGGAACGACATTTCCAGGAGCTCAGCCAGTACACCTTCGAGTCTTCGTTGTGGCGGGACTATGCACGCCGTCTCGGATTCCCTACAGACACCTTGGCCGACGGTTATCGCTTTGCGCAGTCGCGGCTGCTTGCCCTGGAACCGCATATGAGTTGGAGTTCGCTGAAGTTTGTGCCCTTGTTCAACGTGGTGCGCGACACCAGCTATTCCTTCTCGATGGACAGCTGGAACCGCCTGTTCACAGATCCCGAGGCGGCGCTGGAGGCTGCGGAAGCAGTCAGCCGGCTGGCGCTCAATTCGACCGACTTCTGGCAAGGACGAGCGGGCTGACCGCTCCGAACGGCCAATATATCGGTTGCCAGGAGGCTTCCATGACTTACGCCATCATCATTCCCGCGCGGCGCGATTCTTCGCGCCTGCCCGGAAAACCGCTGATCGAGTTGGGCGGCGTGCCCATGATCGTGCGCACCTATCAGCAATGCGCCAAGGCGGCGCCAGCCGAGCGCATTCTCGTCGCCACCGATTGCGACGTGATTCAACGTACCTGCGAGCAGGCCGGCATCCGCACCTTGATGACCTCCAGCGACTGCCTGACCGGCACCGATCGTGTTGCCGAGGTCGCGCAGCAGCTCGATGTGGACACCTATATCAATGTGCAAGGTGACGATCCGCTATTCAATCCGCGGGACGTGCGTCTGCTGATCGACGCTGCGGTAGCGGCGCCGAATGATGTGATCAACGGCTACTGCCCGGTCGCTAACATCGACGAATTCCGTAATCCGAGCGTCCCCAAGGTGGTCGTGCGTCCGGACGGGCGCCTGCTGTACATGTCGCGCGCGGCGATTCCGATCACCAAGCAAGGGGAATTCCGGCGCGCATGGCGGCAGGTCTGCGCGTATGCATTTCCGAAGCGGGCATTGCAGGCGTTCACTTCGGTGACGTCCAAGACCACGCTGGAAGAGATCGAAGACATCGAGATCCTGCGTTTTCTGGAATTGGGCCTCGAGGTGCGTATGGTGCAGATGAGCAACCAATCGATCGCGGTGGATACCCCGGCTGACGTCGTGCGGGTGGAAGCGGCGCTGCGCATGATGCAGCTCAGCGAGCAGAATGCGCCATGACCCAGGATACAACACCCCACACACAGCCCGGCATGCATTCACCCATCTGCGGCACTTCCGATCTCCGAAACCAAGAGCATGCTCAAGCGTATTCGCCTCGCCGCTTCTTCGATCAGTTACTGACGACCGACGCTCCGGTGGTAGTAGACGTAGGCGCGCATCGCGGGGAATCGATCCAATATTTCAAATCCATCTATCCGAATTGCCAGCTGTACTCGTTCGAACCGGACCCGCAGAATTTTGCCGAGCTTGAAAAAGTGGCTGCGCAGTTCGGCGCCAGCACCATGTGCGTTGCACTGGGCGAGAACGACGAAATCGGGCACTACTACCGGCAGAGCATTTCGCATCTGGGCGGGTTGCTGCCGATCAATGCGGATTCCACCGACTCGCTTGGGTATGCGCGGGAAGCGTCGAACGAGGAAATTTTGGTCAACAAGACCACCCTCGACAACGCGTGCGTGACGCTGGGGATTGCCCACGTGCATATCCTCAAGATCGATGTGCAGGGGTTCGAACGTCAGGTACTGGAGGGCGCAACTGCGATACTGCAACACACCGACTGCGCGGTGATCGAGATCGGCCTGTATGACTTGTATGGCAAGACCACCAGCTTCGTTGATGTAGTCAACCTGATGCAGGCTGCCGGCTTCTTGCTGTGGGATATCGCCAAGCTGTCGAAGAACCCTAAGAGCTTGCGCACTGATTGGATCGAGGTGGTGTATCGCAGGGATGCCGCAAAGCTGCAAAAACTGACGCAGCCATGAGGACTGCGACCGTCGCCGAGTCGGTAGCTACCCTCCATGCCTATGGCACGCTTGTTGCATATTCAGCTAGGCTGAGCGCCACCTAGGTGCACCTTCCACAAGTGCACGATGAGGTGCTCTGCCCTTCCCCCGTTGCCGCGCCGTGGATGCACCTTTGACTGTTCAAGACGATCGATCGCCGCTGACGTCCAACGCCCTGGTTAGCATCGTCATGCCGACCTACAAGCCGCGCTATTTCGCGCAGGCGGTGGACAGCGTGCTGGCGCAGACCTATCCGGCGTTAGAGCTGGTGATCTGCGACGACAACGCTGAGGGTGCCATCGAGGCCGTGCTGGCGTCGAGGCTGGCTGGCGCTCCATTTTCGATCCGCTACCACCGCAACACCCCCCGGCTCGGCGAACTCGGCAGCACGGTCAAGGGGATCGGCCTGGCTCAGGGCGAGTACGTCAAGTTCCTGCACGATGACGATGTGCTGGAACCGGACTGCATCGCGCAACTGGTGCAGGCGATCGAGCGCAATCCGGGCACGGCGATGGCATCGTCGCGGCGGTTGCGCATCGATGAGGATGGCGCGCCGTTGCCGGACATCCTGGCCACCAGCTTTCCGTTCGACGACGACGTGCTGATCGACGGGCCGGAGCTGGTGTCGTTCCTGTCCGACCACGCCATCAACTTCATCGGCGAGCCGAGTTGCGTGCTTGCACGGCGCGCCGACCTGGTGGCGCTGGGTAGCGAACTGATGATGTTGAACGGTAAGGCCATCGATTGGGTCGGCGATCTGGCGATCTACGTCAAGCTGCTGCGCCACGGCAACCTGGCGTTTCTGGCCAGCCCGCTCACGCACTTCCGCGTCTCCAGCGCACAGTTCAGCCAGGCCGGCCGCGATCAGGTAGGGGTCGGCGACCAGGGGCACGAGGATCTGCGTCAGGGCATCCGTCAGCTCGGGTGGCGACGCAAGACTGGCGACAACCGGCAGGTGCGGGTCGCACCGCTCAGCCCGCACAAGGCGCGGGTGTTCAAGTCGGTGGATCTGGTCAATGCATTGATGCAAAGCGCCGGGATGGCCGAGCGGGTGTCGCCTGCGACGTGGCTGGGCGTGCGCCATCCCAGCGATGTGCAGCGCGGGTTGATCGATGCCCGCCTGCAGGCGCATGCCGGCGGGCCGCGCATCGCGGTATTGCTGATCGACCGCCAAGGCGATGCCGCAGCGGTCGCGGCAACGCGGGCCAGTCTGGATGCGGTGGCCTGCTATCGGCAGCATCACACCTGGGTTATCAGCAGCGCACCGCAGCAAGTTGCCGAGCATGGCGAGCGCGGCGTGCTGATCGACGAGCACGGCTTGCCGGCAGCGCTCAATCGGGTCATCGCTGCGCAGGACGGGATCGATTGGGTGCTGCTGGTCGATGCCGGCAGCCTGTTCACGGCCAGCGGCCTGCTGATGCTGGCCCTGGAAATGCTTGCCTTGCCCGACGAGTGCCAGGCGATCTACGCTGACGAGGTCGTGGCTCTGGATCACGGCCAGCTTGGGCTGGCGCTGCGGCCGGCGCTGTATCTGGATGTGCTGCTGAGCGCGCCGTCGACGATGTCGCGGCATTGGTTGTTCCGGCACGGCACGCTGTTGGCCGATGGCGGCTTCCCCACCGGGCCCAGCGCGGCATTCGAACTGGAGTACCAGCTCGGCCTGATCGAGCGTTACGGGTTGGCCTGCATCCGTCATCTCGCCGAACCGCTGTTGATGGCATCGGCCAGGCCGCAGCACGACGACGAAGACGAACGCCAGGCGATTGCGCGTCATCTTGCCGAACGCGGTTACGTGGACGCCGTGGTGCACAGCGCCGGTCCCGGCCGGCATGCAGTGGACTACCGGCACGCGCAGCAGCCCTTGGTGAGCATTCTGGTGCTGATCGACGGCCGCCTGCCACAGGCGCAGCGTTGCCTGGAAAGCATTCTTGCCAATACCAGCTACCCGCATTACGAGGTGTTGCTGCTGGACCGTGCCAGCAGCCAACCGGAGCTGCGCGACTGGCTTGCCGGCATCGAGGCGCTGGGCATGCAGCAGATCCGCGTGCTGCGCTTTGCTGGCGAACCAGCGCGCGAGGTGGTCTGCAATGCGGCCGCCGAACACGCGCGTGGGGACGTGCTGCTATGGCTGTCTGCCGGCGCCGCGGTGATGAAAGCCGATTGGCTCGATCAGTTGCTCAACCATGCGCTGCGGCCAGAGGTTGGCGCAGTCGCCGGCAAGCTGCTGCGAAGCGATGGCACAGTGCATCACGCCGGGCTGCTGCTGGGCCTGGGGGCACCGGTGGCGCGCGCGTTCGAAGGTGCGGCATTCGACGAATCGGGCTATCTGCAGCGCCTGCAACTGGACCAGAACTACAGCGCACTCAGTGGCGAATGCCTGATGCTGCCGCGCCAGCTGTTTCTGGACGCCGGCGGCTTTGCGCAGGAACCGGCATTGGCGCAATGGAGCGACGTCGACCTGTGTCTGCGCCTGCAACAGGCCGGTTATCTCAATGTCTACGCCGCGCGCGCGCAGCTGTTGATCGACCCACCCGACGCACTACCCGCCACCGCCCTCGAGGAAGAGGCGATGTACGCGCGTTGGCTGCCGCTGATGGCCAACGACCCGGCCTACAACCCCGGGTTTTCGCTGGACCCGGGCGCGGGCTTCGCGCTGGCCGACCCGCGCGCCAGCTGGCGGCCGTTGCAATCGTGGCGGCCGTTGCCGCGCGTATTGGCGCTGCCGGCCGATATCGAAGGCTGCGGGCATTACCGGGTGATCCAGCCGCTGCGCGCCCTGCGTGAGGCAGGGCTGGCCGAGAGTGTGCTGTTCAATGGCTACCTGGAGATCGCCGAATTGGCGCGTCAGGATCCTGACGTGGTGATCCTGCAGCGCCAGGTCGGCGAGGCTCGGCTGGAAGCGATGCGGCGAATGAAGGCGCTGTCGCGCGCCTTCAAGGTCTACGAGCTGGACGATTACCTGCCCAATCTGCCGCTGAAGAACGCGCACCGCGCGCAGATGCCCAAGGACATCCTGAAAACGGTGCGGCGCGGGCTCGGCATGGTGGACCGCTTCGTGGTCTCCACCCCTGCCCTGGCCGAGGCGTTTGCGGGGTTGCACAGTGATATTCGCGTGGCGGAAAACCGCCTGCCGCCCCATTGGTGGGAGGCGCTGCCGGAGCGGCCGGTGCGCCACGGCGGCAAGCCGCGCGTCGGCTGGGCTGGCGGCGCCAGCCACACCGGCGATCTGGAGCTGATTGCCGACGTCGTGAAAGAGCTCGCCGGCGAGGTGGAATGGGTGTTCATGGGGATGTACCCGTTCGCGCTGCGCCAGCATATCCACCAGTTCCAGCCAGGTGTGCCGATCGATCACTACCCGGCCGCATTGGCGGCGCTGGACCTGGATCTGGCGCTGGCACCGGTGGAGCAGAACCTGTTCAACGCGTGCAAGAGCAACCTGCGCCTGCTCGAGTACGGCGCCTGCGGCTATCCGGTGATCGCCAGCGACGTGCGCTGCTACCAGGGCAGCCTGCCGGTGACGCTGGTGAAGAACCGCTACCGCGACTGGGTTAGCGCCATCCGCGAGCACTTGGCCGACCTGGACGCAGCACGCGCCAAGGGCGCGGCCTTGCGCGAGGTGGTGCGGCGCGACTGGATGCTGAGCGGCAGCAATCTGGACACCTGGCGAGCCGCCTGGTTGCCGGACTAGCGCCAGAGCGCTGCTTGGGTGTTTTCCCGTTTGCAGTCGCCCTCATCCGGCGCTGCGCGCCACCTTCTCCCGCAAGCGGGAGAAGGAAAGCCGGGCTGGGTGTGATCTGTTGGTTGCACTGCGACTGGTCGTCTACCGGTCCCTTCTCCCGCTTGCGGGGGAAGGTGCCCGAAGGGCGGATGGGGGCGTGTGTTTACACTCCAGCGCCGCGCATCGCCCCGTCTGAGCCGCGTTGCCATTGATGGTGCTGCCCTATCCGGCGCTGCGCGCCACCTTCTCCCGCTGACGGGAGAAGGAAAGCTGGCTGGGTGTGATCTGTTGGTTGCACTGCAACTGATCGCCTACCGGTCCCTTCTTCCGCTTGCGGGGAAGGTGCCCGAAGGGCGGATGGGGGGCGTGTGGTTACACTCCAGCGCCGCGCATCGCCCCGTTTGAGCCGCGTCGCCATTGATAGTGCTGCCCTCATCCGGCGCTGCGCGCCACCTTCTCCCGCTGGCGGGAGAAGGAAAGCCGGGCTGGGTGTGATCTGTTGGTTGCCGTGCAACTGACCATCCGGCGGCTCCCTTCTCCCGCTTGCGGGGGAAGGTGCCCGAAGGGCGGATGGGGGCAATCACGCTGCGCCGCAGCCGCGGCAGGAACATGCCCGCGCCGGAATCCCGGCGCGATTTCGGCACGCCGCTTGCATTGGTGTGGATGCCTCCCTGGCTGACCGCACCCATGAGCGACTCCGTTACCTCGATTCTTTCGCAGATCCGCAGCTATCAGACGCAGATGGGCCAAGGCCCCATGGGCGCGGTGGGCGATGCGGCGCGTGGCAATCAGATCCAGGGGCTGGCCGGCGCACAGGGAACACCGGCCACCCAGGCACCGAGCTTCAGCGAGACCCTGCGCGGCGCCATCGGCGGCGTCAACGAGGCGCAGCAGAAGGCCGGCGCGCTGTCCAAAGCATTCGAAATGGGCGACCCCAGTGCCGATCTGGCACGGGTCATGGTCGCCTCCCAGCAGTCCCAGGTGGCCTTCCGCGCCACCGTGGAAGTCCGCAACCGTCTCGTCCAGGCTTACCAGGACGTCATGAACATGCCGCTGTAAAGGTTGACGACACATGGCTCTCGCGATCAGCAAAGAAAACATGAACCAGAACGCCGAGAAGGCGGGGCAATGGTTCGACCGTGTCCGTAGCCTGCAGATCACCCGCAAGCTGACCATGATGGCGATGATCGCCCTGGCGGTCGCGGCCGGTCTGGCGGTGTTCTTCTGGTCGCAGAAGCCCGGCTACCAGGCGCTGTACACCGGCCTGGATGAGAAGGGCAACGCGGAAGCCGCCGACCTGCTGCGCACCGCGCAGATCCCGTTCAAGATCGACCAGGGCACCGGCGCGATCTCGGTGCCGCAGGACCGCCTGTACGACGCGCGCCTGAAGCTGGCCGGCTCCGGCCTGACCGGCAAGGAAACCGGCGGCGGCTTCGAGCTGATGGAAAAGGACCCGGGCTTCGGCGTCAGCCAGTTCGTGGAAAACGCCCGTTACCAGCATGCGCTGGAAACCGAACTCTCGCGCACCATCGGCACCCTGCGCCCGGTGCGCGAGGCGCGTGTACACCTGGCCATTCCCAAGCCCAGCGCCTTCACCCGCCAGCGCGATGTGGCCAGCGCCTCGGTGGTGCTGGAACTGCGCGGCGGCCAGGGCCTGGAGCGCAACCAGGTCGATGCCATCGTCAATCTGGTGGCCTCCAGCATCCCGGACATGACCCCCGAGCGCGTCACCGTGGTCGACCAGAGCGGGCGCATGCTCTCCATCGCCGACCCCAACAGTGACGCTGCCCAGCACGCCGCCCAGTTCGAACAGGTGCGCCGCCAGGAAAGCTCCTACAACCAGCGCATCCGCGAACTGCTCGAGCCGATGACCGGCCCGGGCCGGGTCAACCCGGAAGTCAGCGTGGACATGGACTTCTCGGTGGTGGAAGAAGCCCGCGAGCTCTACAACGGCGAGCCGGCCAAGCTGCGCAGCGAGCAGGTCAGCGACACCAGCACCAGCGCCACCGGCCCGCAGGGCCCTCCGGGCGCCACCAGCAACAGCCCGGGCCAGCCGCCGGCACCGGCCGTCGCAGGCGCCCCCGGGACCCCAGCGGCGGCCAACGGCCAGGCCGCCGCACCCGCCGCGCCGACCGAAAGTTCCAAGAGCGCCACCCGCAACTACGAATTGGACCGAACCTTGCAACACACCCGCCAGCCGGCCGGCCGCATCAAGCGGGTGTCGGTGGCGGTGCTGCTGGACAACGTCCCGCGCCCCGGTGCCAAGGGCAAGATGGTCGAGCAGCCGCTCACCGCCGCCGAGCTCACCCGCATCGAGGGCCTGGTCAAGCAGGCGGTGGGCTTCGATGCGGCACGTGGCGACACGGTGTCGGTCATGAATGCCCCGTTCGTGCGCGAAGCGGTGGCGGGCGAGGAAGGCCCGAAGTGGTGGGAAGACCCGCGCGTGCAGAACGGTCTGCGCCTGCTGGTCGGTGCGGTGGTGGTGCTGGCGCTGCTGTTCGGTGTGGTGCGCCCCACCCTGCGTCAGCTCACCGGCGTGACCGCGGTCAAGGACAAGCAAGGCAAGGATGGCAAGGATGGCACTCCACAGAGTGCTGACCTGCGGATGGTCGACGAAGACGACGACCTGATGCCCCGCCTGGAAGAAGACACCGCGCAGATCGGTCAGGACAAGAAGACCCCGATCGCTCTGCCGGACGCCTACGAAGAGCGCATGCGCGTGGCTCGCGAGGCAGTCAAAGCCGATTCAAAACGTGTCGCACAAGTCGTGAAGGGATGGGTCGCCAGTGAAGCCTGATACACAACCGATGACTGGAGTACAGCGCGCCGCGGTGCTGTTGCTGTCGCTGGGTGAGAGCGATGCGGCCGAGGTGCTCAAGCACATGGACCCCAAGGAGGTGCAGAAGATCGGCATCGCCATGGCCACCATGACCGGCATCTCGCGCGATCAGGTCGAGAAGGTGATGGACGACTTCAACGGCGAACTGGCGGGCAAGACCTCGCTGGGCGTGGGCGCCGACGACTACATCCGCAACGTGCTGATCCAGGCGCTGGGTGCCGACAAGGCCGGCGGCCTGATCGACCGCATCCTGCTGGGCCGCAACACCACCGGCCTGGACACCCTGAAGTGGATGGACCCGCGCGCGGTCGCCGACCTGGTGCGCAATGAACACCCGCAGATCATCGCGATCGTGATGGCGCATCTGGACAGCGACCAGGCCGCCGAAGCGCTGAAGCTGCTGCCCGAGCGCACCCGCGCCGACGTGCTGCTGCGCATCGCCACCCTGGACGGCATTCCGCCCAACGCGCTGAGCGAGCTCAACGACATCATGGAGCGCCAGTTTGCCGGCAACCAGAACCTCAAGTCGTCCAACGTGGGCGGCATCAAGGTGGCGGCCAACATCCTCAACTTCCTGGACACCGGCGCCGACCAGGGCGTGCTGGGCGAGATCGGCAAGATCGATGCCGACCTGGCCGGCAAGATCCAGGACCTGATGTTCGTATTCGACAACCTGGTGGACCTGGACGACCGCGGCCTGCAGACGCTGCTGCGCGAAGTCTCCGGCGAGCGGCTGGGCCTGGCCCTGCGCGGCGCCGACACCAAGGTGCGCGAGAAGATCACCCGCAACATGTCCCAGCGCGCCGCCGAGATCCTGATCGAGGACATGGAAGCGCGCGGCCCGGTGCGCCTGGCCGACGTGGAAGCGGCGCAGAAGGAAATCCTCACCATCGTCCGCCGCCTGGCTGACGAAGGCGCCATCAGCCTCGGCGGTGCCGGTGCGGAGGCCATGGTATGAACGACGTGGTCACCCGCTGGCTGGCCCCCGACCTGCACATGGCCCCGGCCCTGCCCGAGCCGGAGTACGACGAACCGGCCATGCTCGAGCCGGTGCTGCGCCCGCCGACCCTGGAAGAGATCCAGGCCATCGAGGACGCCGCCCAGCAGGAAGGCTTTGCGCGTGGCCATGCCGAAGGCTTTGCCCAGGGCCAGTCCGAGGTGCGCCGCCTGACCGCGCAGATCGACGGCATCCTGGACAACTTCACCCGCCCGCTGGCGCGGCTGGAAAACGAAGTGGTCGGCGCGCTCGGCGAGCTGGCCGTGCGCATCGCCGGCCAGTTGGTCGGGCGCGCCTACCAGGTGGAACCGCAGTTGCTGGCCGACCTGGTCGGTGAGGCGGTCGATGCGGTGGGCGGTGCCGGCCGCGAGGTCGAGGTGCGCCTGCACCCGGACGACATCACCGCGCTGCTGCCGCATCTGGCGCCCAGCAGCACCACCCGCGTGGCCCCGGACATGAGCCTGAGCCGCGGCGACCTGCGTGTGCATGCCGAAAGCGTGCGCGTCGATGGCACCCTGGATGCGCGCCTGCGGGCCGCGCTGGAGACAGTCATGCGCAAATCCGGGGCAGGCCTGTGAGCGCCCTGTTCGGCGCCACGCCGGCCGATTGGCTGGATGCACGCAATCTGCGCCTGGCCACCCGCCTGGGCGCGCTCGGCCTGGAGCCCACCGCCGGCCGTACCCTGATCCGCGAAGGTATCCTGCGCCGCGCGGTTGGCCTGACCCTGGAAGCCACCGGTTGCGAAGCGCCGATGGGCGCGACCTGCAAGGTCGAGGTCGATGGCGGCTGGGTCGATGCCGAAGTGGTCGGCTTTGCCGGCGAACGCACCTACCTGATGCCCAGCGCCGAACTGCACGGCCTGCTGCCGAACGCGCGCGTGGTGCCCTCGCGGCGCCGCGGCGGTGTGGAAGTGGGCGAAGGCCTGCTCGGCCGCGTCATCGACAGCGACGGCACCCCGCTCGACGGCAAGGGCCCGATCCGCGCCGAAGGCAGCGTCGGCATGGCCGGCGTGTCGATCAACCCGCTGGCGCGCGAACCCATCACCACCTCGCTGGACGTCGGCGTGCGGGCCATCAACGCCATGCTGCCGATCGGCCGCGGCCAGCGCGTGGGCCTGTTCGCCGGCTCCGGCGTCGGTAAGTCGACGCTGCTGGGCATGATGACCCGCTTCACCTCGGCGGACGTGATCGTGGTCGGGTTGATCGGCGAACGTGGCCGCGAAGTGCGCGATTTCGTCGAAACCACCCTGGGCGAAGAAGGCCTGCGCCGCGCCGTGGTGGTGGCCGCTCCGGCCGACCGCCCGCCGTTGGCACGTCTGCATGGTGCCTACCGCGCCACCGCCATTGCCGAATGGTTCCGCGACCAGGGTTTGAATGTGCTGCTGCTGATGGATTCGCTGACCCGCTTTGCGCAGGCGCAGCGCGAAATCGGCCTGTCGGTCGGCGAGCCACCGACCACCCGCGGCTACCCGCCGTCGGTGTTCGCCAAATTGCCGGCGCTGGTGGAACGTGCCGGCAACGGCGCCAAGGGGCGCGGTTCGATCACCGCGTTCTACACCGTGCTGACCGAAGGCGACGACCCGCAGGACCCGATCGCCGACGCCGCGCGCGCCATCCTGGACGGCCACATCCTGCTTTCGCGTCGGGTGGCCGACAGCGGCCTGTACCCGGCCATCGACTTGGAATCGTCGGTCAGCCGCGTGGTGCAGGACATCGCCGACGAACCGTGGCGCCTGCGCATCCGCAAGCTCAAGCGGCTGCTCTCCGCCTACACCGCCAACCGCGACCTGATCGCCATCGGCGCCTATCAGCGCGGCAGCGACCCGGCCACCGACGAAGCGTTGGCACGCTGGCCGGAGATCGTCGAATTCCTCGGCCAGGACGTGCACAAGGCGTCGGTGCTGAGCGACAGCCTGTCTGCACTGCAGCAGCTGGTGGAACCAGAGAACTAATCCATGATGCAGTCCAAGCGAATCGATCCCCTGCTGCGGCGGGCCCAGGAACAGGAAGACAAGGTCGCCCGCGACCTGGCCGAGCGCCAGCGCACCCTGGAGACCCATCAGTCGCGCCTGGAAGAACTGCGCCGCTACGCCGAGGAATACGCCAACAGCCACATGGCCGGCACCAGCGCGGTAGCGCTGAGCAACCGCCGCGCCTTTCTGGACCGGCTCGACAGCGCCGTGCTGCAGCAGGCACAGACCGTGCAGAGCAACATCGCCAAGGTCGAATCCGAGCGCACCCGCCTGCTGCTGGCCAGCCGCGAGAAGCAGGTGCTGGAGCAACTGGCGGCAAGCTACCGCGCCCAGGAGAACAAGGTGATCGAACGCCGCGACCAGCGCGAGATGGACGATCTGGGCGCACGTCGCTCGCGCCTGGCGCGGGCCGAAGATACTCACGGAGAATCCGCATGAACCCCCTGTCCGCCTTCGCCGCCGGCCTTGGCGCGCTTGCCGGTAACGGCAAGAAGTCCAGCTACAGCGACCCGTCGTCCGAGCAGGACCCGGCCAAGGACCAGTTTGCGCGCATGCTCCATCCGACCAATACGCCCGGCCACGCGCAGGCGCCCGAGCGCGTGCCGCCCAAGCCGGCCGCGCCCAAGCCCAAGCAGTCCGACACCCAGCGCGACGACGACACGCGCGACGATGCGGCCGGCGATGCCACCGCACGGCCGCGTGCGCAGGACGGCCAGGCCAAGCCCGCCGCCTCCAGCGCCACCAAGGATCCGGCAACCACCGATAGCAGCACTGCCGCCGGCGCCGGCAAGAGCGGCAAGACCGCCAAGGCTGCCACTGCCAGCGAAGACGCGACCGCCGAAACGGCCACCACCACCGATGCCGGCTGGCCGCCGCAAGGCCTGGGCGGCTTCGGCATGGGCCTGCTGGCCCAGGCGCTGCCGGGCGGCGACGTCCTGGCCGCCGCAGCCGCAGCGCTGACCGCCAGCATGGCTGGCGCAGCCAGCGCCACGCCCGCAGCCACCGCATTGCCCACCGACGCAGCCACCCCCGCCGCCACCGCGACGGCCACGACCACCTTGCCCGCCCTGGGCGCGCTGGCGCCGGCCGCCCTTGCCGGCGCCAAGCCCACCTCGACCACGGCAGTGAGCGGCGATGCGCAGACCGCCGCGCTGATGAGCATGGCCGCCAAGGCACTGGAACCGGTCGCCGACGACAGCGCGACTGCGGCCGCGCCGGACGCCCCGGCGTTCGTCCTGCCGACCACCACCGCCCCGGCGCTCAACCGCCTGCAGGAGGCGGCACCGATCTTCAGCGCCTCGCCCACCCCCACTCCGGAGCTGGGCAGCGACAGCTTCGACGACGCCATGGGCGCGCGCCTGAGCTGGCTGGCTGATCAGAAGATCGGCCACGCCCATATCAAGGTCACCCCGAACGAGATGGGCCCGGTGGAGGTGCGCCTGCATCTGGACGGCGACAAGGTCAACGCCAGTTTCACCGCGGCCAATGCCGACACCCGCCAGGCGCTGGAACAGAGCCTGCCGCGGCTGCGCGACATGCTCGGCCAGAACGGCTTCCAGCTCGGGCAGGCCGATGTAGGCCAGCAACAGCAGGGCCAGACCGGCAACCGCAATGGCGGTGGCCGCGACGGCAACGGCCTCAGCCTGGACGACAGCCCGACCGTCGGAATTCCGTCGGTGGTGTTACGCCAGCGTGGATTGCTGGACGCCTACGCCTGAGTCAGCGCGCCGGATCGGCCGGCGCACTGCGCAAACCGGCCGCTCCGGCGCCGCTGCCGCCCGCCCCACACCCCTGCAGCGCAAGGCTTGCGGGGGTTTTTTCGTCTGCGCGCACGCTGCGCCAGGAAACCGTCGCAGTTTTGGCATGCCGATTGCATCCATCGGGTGAGCATTCCCCTGGAGCACACCGTGGCAGCCGCAAAGAAACCCGAAAAGAGCGAAGACAAGGACGAAAAGAAGAAAGGCGGCAAGAAGCCTCTTCTGCTGATCGCCATTGGCGTGGTCGTGCTGGCCGCGGCCGGCGGCGGCGCCTGGTTCTTTCTGGGTCACAAGGGTGAAGAGAAAGGCGGCAAGCACGACGCGCCCAAGGTGGCCGAAGTGCCCAAGCCGGCGCAGTACTTCCCGATGGACCCGGCGATCGTGGTCAACCTGGCCGACCCGGGCGATGGCCCGCAGTACCTGCAGGTCGAAGTGCAGCTGGTCACCCGCGACCCGGAAGAGCTCAAGCTCATTACCGAAAACGCGCCCGCCATCCGCGCGCACTTGCTGATGCTGCTGTCCCAGGTCAAGGCCACCGACGTGGCCGACCTGGCCGGCAAGCAGAAGCTGCAGAAATCCGCGCTGGCCGAAGCGCAGAAGGTCATGACCAGCGAAACCGGCAAGAAGTGCGTCGAAGAACTGCTGTTCACCAGTTTCGTTACTCAGTAAGGCTGCCCGATGAGCGTCAGTGACCTGCTTTCCCAGGACGAAATCGATGCCCTGCTGCACGGCGTGGATTCCGGTGCGGTCAACACCGAGCCGGAGCCGTTGCCCGGCGAGGCGCGTCAATACGACCTGTCCAGCCAGGACCGCATCATCCGCGGTCGCATGCCGACCCTGGAGATGGTCAACGAGCGCTTTGCGCGGTTGTGGCGCATCGGCCTGTTCAACCTGATCCGGCGTTCGGCCGACCTGTCGGTGCGCGGCATCGACCTGGTCAAGTTCAACGAGTACATGCACTCGCTGTACGTGCCGACCAACCTCAACCTGATCCGCTTCAAGCCGCTGCGCGGCACCGGCCTGATCGTGTTCGAACCCACCCTGGTGTTCACCGTGGTGGACAACTTCTTCGGTGGCGACGGCCGCTTCCATACCCGCATCGAAGGCCGCGAATTCACCGCCACCGAGATGCGCGTGATCCAGTTGATGCTCAAGCAGACCTTTGCCGACCTCAAGGAAGCCTGGGCGCCGGTGATGGACGTGGACTTCGAGTACATCAACTCGGAAATCAACCCGCACTTCGCCAATATCGTCACCCCGCGCGAGTACGTGGTGGTGTGCCGGTTCCATGTGGAGCTGGAAGGCGGCGGCGGCGAGATCCACATCACCCTGCCGTACTCGATGCTGGAGCCGATCCGCGAACTGCTCGATGCCGGCATCCAGAGCGACCGCAACGACCGCGACGACTCCTGGAACGTGATGCTGCGCGAGCAGCTGGACACCGCCGAAGTGACCCTGTCCAGCGTGCTGGCCAGCAAGCGCATGAGCCTGCGCCAGCTCACCGGGCTGAAGGTCGGCGACATCCTGCCGATCGACCTGCCCGCCCAGGTGCCGCTGTGCGTTGAAGACATCCCCTTGTTCACCGGCGAATTCGGCGTCTCCAACGGCAACAACGCCGTCAAGATCACCGCCGTGCGCCCGCCGGGCGTGCAAGCCCCGCGCGCCGTTCCCTCCCAGGACTCCAACTCATGATCAACTCCGACATCCTCGACGCCGCGCCCGCCACCTTCGACAGCCTGCAGGCCGAGCACGACCACAATGCCGCCGACCTCAACCTGGACGTCATCCTGGACGTGCCGGTGACGCTGTCGCTGGAAGTGGGCCGTGCGCGCATTCCGATCCGTAACCTGCTGCAGCTCAACCAGGGCTCGGTGGTGGAACTGGAGCGCGGCGCTGGCGAACCGCTGGACGTCTACGTCAACGGCACCCTGATCGCGCATGGCGAGGTGGTGGTCATCAACGACCGCTTCGGCATCCGCCTGACCGATGTGGTCAGCCCGAGCGAACGGATCCGGAGGCTGCGGTGATCGGCCTGCTGGCCGCCGCGGCGCCTGCCGCGTCAAAGGCCACCCAGGTCGGCGCGCAGGCGCCGTCCTCGCCCGGCCTGTTTGGCGCAGTCTTTGCATTGCTGTTGGTGCTCGCGCTGATCGTCGGCCTGGGCTGGTTGCTCAAGCGCATGCCCGGCAGCGGATTTCGCAGCAGCGAGGGCCTGCGCGTGGTGACCAGCCTGGCGGTGGGTGCCAAGGAGCGCGTGGTGGTGGTGGAGGTGAACGGCCAGCAGCTGTTGCTCGGCGTCACCGCCGGCGGCATCAGCACCCTGCATACCTTGCCCGAACCGCTGCCGCCCACGCCTGCCCCCACCCTGCCCACTCTCAAGCAACTCCCCAATTTCGCCCAGCTGCTCGCTCAGAAGCTGCGCAAGGATCAGTGACATGTTCAGTAGCTGGAATCGCTGGGGGCGCAGCCTCCGCCTGGTGTTGATCCTGCTGGTGATGAGCTGCCCGCTGCTGGCCGCCGCCGCCCCGGCTGCGCTGCCGTCGATGGCCCAGGCCGCCGCCCCTGCCGCTGCCCCGGCGGCAGTGCCGCCCGGTTCCAACCAGCTGCCGACCCTGCCCAACGTGAGCGTGGGCCGCATCGGCGACCAGCCGGTCAGCCTGCCGCTGCAGACCCTGCTGCTGATGACGGCGATCACCCTGCTGCCCTCGATGCTGCTGGTGCTGACCGCCTTCACCCGCATCACCATCGTGCTGGGCCTGCTGCGCCAGGCGCTGGGCACCGGCCAGACCCCGTCCAATCAGGTGCTGCTGGGCCTGGCGATGTTCCTGACCGCACTGGTGATGATGCCGGTGTGGCAGAAGATGTGGGGCGCCGGCCTGCAGCCGTACCTCAACAACCAGATCGACTTCTCCACCGCCTGGACGCTGACCACCCAGCCGCTACGCGCCTTCATGCTGGCGCAGATCCGCGAGACCGATCTGATGACCTTCGCGGGCATGGCCGGCGACGGCAAGTACGCCGGCCCGGACGCGGTGCCGTTCCCGGTGCTGGTGGCCTCGTTCGTGACCAGCGAGCTGAAGACCGCCTTCGAAATCGGCTTTCTCATCTTCATCCCGTTCGTGATCATCGACCTGGTGGTGGCCAGCGTGCTGATGTCGATGGGCATGATGATGCTGTCGCCGATGCTGATCTCCGCGCCGTTCAAGATTTTGCTGTTCATCCTGGTGGATGGCTGGGTGTTGGTGGTCGGCACGCTGGCGGCAAGCTTCAACGCGTCGTAGCCGCAAGCCCTGCATGCGCGCCGCCCTGCCGGCGTGCCTACCCGGTTGGCCGGCTTCGGTAAGCGGTCCCGAGATCGAGCAGCAAACGCCGACGCGACTGCGGAGCAACGACAACAGCGATAGCCAGTGCAGCCAGTAGCGGCCGAAGCTACAGGGGAGCCATGCAACACGGGTGGCTTCGCCCCGTACCCTCACCCCAACCCC
>NZ_JSZE01000060.1 GCF_000802365.1 Xanthomonas cannabis pv. cannabis | reverse complement strand
TGCTGCGCGCGCGCAGCAAGGCGGCAGGCAGCAACTCGATGGCAGTGGTGTTGAGCAACGTTGTGGGGAGAGGGCGCATGGCGACAGGGTAGGGTGAAGTGGTGCGCGTCACCAGTGAGCACGAGCGCATGTGGTCAGCCTGGACTGCTCCAGGCGGGCGTATGACATGCGGTCGGCCGCCGCGGTGCCTGCAGCACTGGGGGGCACTCAGGGCTGCTTCTGACGTTTTGCCTGCAGATGTGAGGCGACGTCACTGCGCGCGCGTTCGTGCGACGACTCCCACGCGTCGTCAGTCGTCGGCTGTCCTGTCGTCACGCGGCTTCGGCAGTCGCCCGGCCTTGCGCAGCGCATCGCGCAGCACGTATTCGATCTGCGCGTTGAGGCTGCGCAGTTCGTCGTCGGCCCAGCGCTGCGCGGCGGCCAGAACATCGGCATTGATGCGCAGCGGGTAGGCCTTCTTTTCGCTCATTCGCCGTTCCTGCGGCTGCCGTGGCGGCGCAGGTGCATGACCATCGACACGATCAGCGTGTTGACGCCGATGATCATGCCGATCACCACCGCGTAGATGCCGGCGCGGTTGTCGCCGGCCCAGTACAGGCATGCCGCGCCGACCAGGATCACCAGGCTGATCAACGCCCAGCGCAGGCCCAGGCCGCGCGCGCGGTCGTCGTCGTCCGCCCCGATCGAGGCGGCGATCGCCAGCGCGGGCAAGCCGGACAGCGCGACGACCAGTGGCACCATGACATTCATTGCATCACCTCAATACAAAGAGCCGGCATTGACCACCGGTTGGGTACCGCGATCAGAACACAACACGGTGAGCAGGTTGCTGACCATATGCGCCTTGCGCTCTTCGTCCAGCTGTACCACGCCGTTTTTCTGCAACTCGGCCAGCGCCATCTCCACCATGCCGACCGCGCCGGCCACGATGCGGGTGCGTGCGGCGATCACCGCATTGGCCTGCTGGCGCTGCAGCATGGCCTGGGCGATTTCCGGCGCATAGGCCAGGTGGCTGATGCGTGCTTCGATCACGTCCACGCCGGCCTGGGTGAGGCGCTCGTCCAGGTGCCGCTTGAGCTGTTCACTGATTTCGGCCGGGTGACTGCGCAGCGAGATCTGGCCGTCTTCGTGCTGGTCGTACGGGTAGCTGGTGGCCATGGCGCGCAGCGCCGCCTCGGACTGGATGTGCACGAAGCTCTCGTAGTCGTCCACGTTGTAGACGGCTTCGGAGGCATCCAGCACCTGCCACACGATCACCGCGGCGATCTCGATCGGGCTGCCGTCCAGTTCGTTGACCTTGAGCCGCCCGCTCTCGAAGTTGCGCACGCGCTGGCTGACGCGGCGCTTGGCGTAGAACGGCACATTCCAGCGCAGGCCGGCGTCCTTGACCGTACCGACATACTTGCCGAACAGGCTCAGCACCGCAGCCTGGTTCGGTTCCAGGGTGTACAGACCCGCCAGGATGAAGATGCACGCCGCCGCGCCCAACGTCGCCCCGATCAATCCGCCAGGCGTGAGGCTGGTGCCGGCCATCGCGGTCAGCAGGTACCAGGCTGCGCCGATCAGGCCGGCGCCGGCAACGAGGACGAGGGGGATGCCCGGCAATGAGCGGATCGGCTTCTCTTTCATGAGTATGTCTCCTTGGGTTCGAAGAAAAAGATATCAAAGTGATATCAATCAGTGCAAGCCGCCGGGAGGCGATGATCGGGGCAGGCCGTTAGAATGGCCGCCCCCTTCTCATCTGGACCTGCGCTCATGACTACTCTCGGCACGCCGCTGTCGCCTTCCGCCACCCGCGTGCTGTTGCTGGGCTCGGGCGAGTTGGGCAAGGAAGTGGCGATCGAACTGCAGCGCTTCGGGGTGGAAGTCATCGCCGCCGATCGCTACGCGAACGCGCCGGCGATGCAGGTGGCGCACCGCTCGCACGTGCTGGACATGCTCGATCCCGCCGCCTTGCGCGCGCTGATCGCCACCGAGCAGCCGCATCTGGTCGTGCCGGAGATCGAGGCGATCCATACCGAGACCCTGGTGGCGCTGGAACGCGACCAGGGCCAGAAGGTGATTCCGACCGCGCGTGCCGCACGCCTGACCATGGACCGCGAAGGCATCCGCCGGCTGGCTGCCGAAACGCTGGGCCTGCCGACCTCGCCGTACCGCTTCGTCGACACCGCTGCGGAATACCGCGAGGCGATTGCTGCGGTGGGTCTGCCGTGCGTGGTCAAGCCGGTGATGTCGTCCTCGGGCAAGGGCCAGAGCACCTTGCGCAGCGAAGCGGATATCGACGCCGCGTGGGACTACGCGCAGACCGGCGGCCGTGCCGGTGCCGGGCGCTGCATCGTCGAAGGCTTCATCGATTTCGATTACGAGATCACCTTGCTGACCGTGCGGCATGCCGGCGGCACCTCGTTCTGCGACCCGATTGGCCACTGGCAGCAGAACGGCGACTACCGCGAAAGCTGGCAGCCGCAGCCGATGTCGGAAGCCGCATTGCGTCGCTCGCAGCAGATCGCAAAAGCCATCACCGACGACCTGGGCGGCTGGGGCCTGTTCGGCGTGGAGCTGTTCGTTAAGGGCGACGCGGTGTGGTTCAGCGAAGTGTCGCCGCGCCCGCACGACACCGGACTGGTCACGCTGGTCTCGCAGGACCTCAGCGAATTCGCACTGCATGCGCGCGCGATTCTCGGCTTGCCGGTGGGCGCAGAAGACGGCGGCGTCATCCGTCAGAGCGGCCCGTCGGCCTCGTGCGCCTTGCTCGCGCACGGCCATGGCGCGCCGTTGTTCGACAACGTGGCCGACGCCCTGCGCGACCCGGATACCGCGCTACGCCTGTTCGGCAAGCCGCGCGTGGACGGTCATCGCCGTGTGGGCGTGACGCTTGCCCGCGCGGGCAGCATCGACGACGCACGCGAGAAGGCGCGCGTGGCGGCCGCTGCACTGTCGATCCAGTTGCAGGCCTGACGCGCTGCACGTCCGACGCAATGCAGCGCACCGCCGCATTGCGTCAACGCGCCAAAGCACCAAAGCATGGCGAGGTTCGTGCGCACGCCCGGGCGCGCTGCCCGTCGCCAAATGATTGACCACTCTTGGTGACGCCACGTCACTGCAGGCGGAGCTGCGTCGCGCCGCACGGCTGGCCGCGCATGCTCACGTCCATTACCAGCCGAGCTCCATTAACGTAGCCGGACAGGGAACGCGCTCTTCCGACTCCCCAATCCCGACTCCCCAATCCCCGCTACCAACCCACATCCACCCACACCGCATGATGGTCGCTGCCATCGGCAATCGCCGCGTCGGCGGTGGTGCCGGCCGGCCAGAAGATGCCGCTGCCGACCAGGGTGAACTGGTGGGAGGGCAGGACGTAGTCCAGGCGCATGGTGCCGGCCTGCGGGCCGAAGTCGCCGGTGACCTGGTGCGGGTCGCCGGTGTGCGCGATGCCGCGCGCGGCGTATTCGGCGGTCTTTTCCGCGCCACCTTCGCTGCGCGGTGTGGGGTACTGCAGGACGCGCGGATGATGGATCAGTGCGCGGATTGCTTCGTGGCGGCCGGCGCCATCGATCGGATCGTTATTCAGATCGCCCAAAATCACAAAGCGCGCATCCGCCGGCAGGCCGCCGCAGGTGCCCTTGTCGTCGCAGAGCCAGCGCGTGCTGTCGGCGGCGTTGTCCAGGTACGCGCGCCACAGCGCGAGCTCGTCATGATTGCGCGCGGCATTGCGTTTTTCCGCGCCATCGAACACCGGCGGGGTGGGGTGCGACACCAGTGCATGGACCACGCCCTGTGGCGTGCGGACCGGTACGTCCCAATGCGACTTGGACGACAGCCGCAGCTGCGCCCAGATTGCGTCGCTATAAAACGAGGTCCGCGTGGTCGGATCGATCGGCCGCAGCGCACCCGGTAATGCACTCCATTTCAGCAACTGGAAACTGCGCACGGCCCGCGCATCGATCGGATAACGCGACAGCACCAGCATGCCGTATTGCCCCGGATGCAGGCCGAACCCCCAGGCATCATTGCCGCGGTTGCGGCCATCGCCGCCGACGCTGCCGCTGTTGTCCAGATCCAGCCCGCTCGGCACACCGGTGTTGACCGGTGCCAGATACCGATACGGATAACGCAACGGCTCGCCGCCGCCGGGCTGGGCGACCTGCAGATAGCGCTGCTGGAACAATTCGGCGGCGCGGTGGTCGGGGTCGAAATCGAACTCGTTGAGCAGCACCAGATCCGGGCGCACGCGCTGCAGCACGGCCGCAATCTTGCGCGCGTGCGCGCTGTCGCCCTGCAGCTCACGGACCAGGCCGCCGGCCTCGTCGGAGTACAGCGAGGTGTTGTAGGTGGCGATGCGCAACTGTGTGGGCGATGCCTGGCCGGGCGCGGTGTCGGCGGTGGCCGCCGATGTGGCCGTGCGATGGGTACAGGCAGCGCAGAGCGCGGTCAGTGCGAGCAGCAGCAGTGGTTTGATCATTGCGCGATTGTCGCATGCTGGATGCGACAGGCCGATGTCGCCGCCGACACGTCAGGGCGCTGGCGCAGTGGCCGGCAGTCCGCGCCAGTGGCGGCCGTCGTAGGCTTCCAGCGCGCCCAACCGCCGCTTGTAGTTCATCTTTGCGTGGCCGTCGATCCAGTAGCCCAGATAGACATGCGCGCGTCGCTCGCGGCGTGCCCATTGGATCTGCTGCAGGATCGCCAGCGTGCCCAGGCTGCGCGCGGCCGCATCCGGCGCATAGAACGTGTACACCGCCGAGAGCGCGTGCTCGGTCACGTCGGTGACCGCGACGGCCAGCAGGCGCCCGGGCACATGCGCGACAGCCGGTTCGCGGATCTCAAGAAAACGCCCGTGCGACCAACCGCCGATCAGGAACTGATCGAACTCGGTGGCGCCATGTTCGTCCATGCCGCCGCCGGGATGACGGTGCTTGAGGTAGTGGCGATACAGGGCCAGTTGCTCGTCGGTGCGTTCGGCCGCAACCACGCGCACCACCAGATCCGCATTGCGCGCGAGGCAACGGCGTTGACTGCGATCGGGTCGGAACGCGTCCACCGCGATACGCACCGGCACACAGGCGCGGCACCGTTCGCAATGCGGCCGGTAGACCAGATCGCCGGAGCGACGGAATCCCCAGGCCAACGCCTGCGGGTAGATGGTGCCAAGCCGTGGGTCGTGCGGGTCCAGCACCAGGTCGCGCGCCTGGCGGTCGGACCAGTAGCCACAGGCATGCTCGCCGGTCTGGAACAGGCGCAGGTCGTCGTGGGTGTCGGCATGGATGGCCATGGACGCAGGATAGCGCCTGTGTGTCGCAGCAGCGGCGACTGTCCGCCGGATAAATGCGCCCGATGCCGGCGTCAACGCCTGCATCGGTGGCTCGTTGATGTGGGTGTTGGTGGCAGCGCACGGTTGATCCGGATGCGCCACCCACGCGATGCGGCCCATGCAGGTGCCGCGTGTGGTTCCCACAAATCAGGAGTTTCTCATGACGTCCCGCAAACCTTTCCTCGCACTGGCTGTGCTGGCTGCGCTGTCCACCGGCGCGGTGTTCGCTGCCACTCCGCCGGCTTCCGGCGATGCTTCACGTCCTGGCAAGCTCGACAGCAATGGCGACGGCGTCATCGATCGCAGCGAAGCGGCCGCCGACCCGACGCTGGCCGCGCAGTTCGATACGCTGGACACCAACAAGGACGGCAAGCTGTCGCGCGACGAGCGCCCACGTCATCGCGGCCCGGGGCGCGAGGGCCGTGGCGAATGGATGGCCAAGCTCGACACCAACAAGGACGGCCGCATCAGCCGCGAGGAGGCCAAGGCCGACCCGAAACTTGCGGCACGCTTCGATCAGATGGACCTCAACAAGGATGGCTTTGTCGATCGCGCCGACCGCGAGCTACGCATGCAGCAACACCGCGATGCGTGGTTTGCCAAGGCCGACACCGACAAGGACGGCAAGCTGAGCAAGGCCGAGTTCGATGCGGCCTCGAAGCTGCGCCGCGAGCATGGTCCGCGTGGTCCGGGCGAGCATGGTGATCACGGCAAGCGCCCGATGCCGGCCAAGCCTGCCGCCGCCAACTGAGTGTGACCCGTGGTCAGCGGCCTCCCGGTGGTGGGGCTGAACCGGGAAGCCTGGCCGCGAACGCAGCATGTCAGCAGCAACACGCAACAAGGCGCCGATCGACCGACGGCCTCCCGCGCAAGCAGGAGGCCGTTTTTCGTGGGTGCCATACCGGGCAAGTCCAGACGCCAGCACCGCCGGGCGTGACCATGGCGCCAGCTGCAGGGTGTGGAGGCACGGTCGCCAGGTTGCAGGGTCTGTTGCCGATCTAGGGCGCGGTGCAGATGCGTACCGGCAATCGTATGGCGATGGCGGGGCAGCGTCGTAATCGGTCTATGAGCTGCAATGACCGATCGCATCAGCAGGCGTTGCGGCGAGCACACAGGGGGCGGTTGTCCCGCGGCAATGCAGGACGACGCGCCTGCGGCAACCGGCGCGGCAGGCGAGGATCCGTCAGTTGCACGCGCTTGCCGACATGCCCGGCCCTGACGCTCAAGTGCCTCAGACCATGCCCAGCCTGTCGTAGTGATGCAGGACCGGAAGCAGCACTGCGATGTTGCTGACGATCACGGCGCCAGGGCTGAACATGCACCGGTACAGCAGCGGTGCTCGCGTGGCCCCGCGTCTGCGTGCGTCGCGCTCCAGCATGGGGCGCATGACACGCGGCAGCACCACGATGGACTGATAATTGATCACCAGCAGGCCTGCGCACAGCACCCACAGCGAGGCCCACGCGTTGACATCGAACCGCTTCATCAGCAGCGTGCTGGCGCAGACCAGGGCCGAGATCAGGGTGATGGCACGGGTGAAGCGGCGTACGCCTGCCGCTTCATCCGGCGATTGCGCAAAGCGCAGCAGATACCAGCCCGACCAGTACGTGCCCAGCGCGGCGACCAGCACGCTGCCGGCGGCAAGCACGGCCGGTGCGCCAAACCAGACGCTCAGCGCGCCCGCTGCACCGCCACCGCTGAGCGCCGAGCCGGTCAATCCGCCGGCACCCAGCTTGCCCGCGCCGCCCAGGCCGCCGAGTGCGATGGCGGCGCTGGCGGTACCCGGCGCCGCCAGCATCGTCGCCGAGGTCACGCCGGTGGCGAAGGCAACGCCGGGCGCGCTGCCGCGGGCGAATTCGCCAAACCGTCTCAACAACGCGTCGCGCACGCTGGCACGTGCGCGCGACAGGCGCTTGCGTACCGCCGCGTCGCTGAGCCCGAGCAGCGATGCCACCTGTTGCGAGCTCTGGCCTTCGCGGTAATACAGCAGCAACGTCTCGCGGCTTTCCTGCGGCAGTGCGGAAATGATGTCGAACGCGGCGATTTCTTCTTCCGCCTGCAGCAGCTGGTCGGCGGGCGAAGGCGCCGGATCGGCGGCCATGGCGATCGCCAGATCCGCCGCCTCGCCACTCAGGGGACGGTGACGATGGGCGCGCAGCCAGTCGCGCGCCAGGTTACGGGTGATCTGGCGCAGCCAGGGCAGGAAGCTGGCCGGCTGATGCAGTTGCGCCAGCCGCTGCCAGGCACGCAGAAACGCTTCCTGGGCGATGTCTTCGCTGGCGGCGACATCCCGGGTGATCGCCAGCGCGATGGCGGTGACGGTGTTCTGGCAGGCACCGACGATGCGGCCGTATGCCTGCCGGCAGCCGGCTGCGGCACTGGGCAGTTCGCGTTGCAGCATCAGGTCCAGCGTCTCGGCATTCATCGGCGCACTCCATGTCCTGTTTCCAGCATGACGCATGAGCGCGGGGGATGTGACCTGGAGGATGGGGCAGGGGCACCGGAATCATCGCAGCGCACTGCCGCGGGCGGTGGATGCGTGGTCAGCGGGACCCGGTCTGCCAGACAGTGCCGGGCTCGGCGTTCGCCGGTGGGGTGCCGCTGGCGAACGGCCTGGCGCCGCGAGCGAGCGTTTGTGCAAGACGCTGGTTGCAGGTGCAGCGCACTGCAGGCTTGCGGCAACAATGACCACCTACGCGGCGGGCGATTCCAGGTCCGCTCCGGCCGTCAGACCCTGCGCAGCGAGTTGCTCACGCTCAGCGGGACGGCTGGATCCGTACCCGCATTTCCTCGTCCTCGGCCGCTGGCGCCGAGTCCGGTGCCGAAGCCGGCTGGGTTGCCGGGGCGACCGGCGCAGGCGCGCTGCGATGGCGCATGACCACCACCATGGCCACGGCGCCGATCACCAGCAGCAGCACCAGACGGATGCGCCAGGCCCAGCTGCGCGCACTGGCACTGGAGCCGTTTTCGCCGTCGCGGAAGGTGTATTCCACGTTCGGCAGATCGCGGCGGGTGGTGTCGAGCAGGCGTGCATCGCGCAGCAGTTCGCGCGCACGCGGTTGGTCGTTGGCATGCACGATCCACACGGTGGGATGCGCCTGCGCGTTGCCTTGCTCCAGATAGCTGAACTGGCCGCCGCGCTTGCTCTGGTAGGAGCGGCCATTACTGAGACGGATCTCGATCCCCGCATCGCGCAACAGATTGGCGACGCCCTCGGCGGTTTCGATACGTTGACTGCTGAAGATCTTGCGCATGCTGGAAACCGCCGTTGGGTCCGGAACAGATGGCGCCACTGCTGCGCCGGTTCAAGGTGGAAAGGAAAGCCGATCAACACTGCCACTGACGGTGCACGCAACGCAGGCGTGCGACAGCAGGTCCCGGTAGCAGTACGCCGGGGGGCGTGGGACGCACGTGGTCAGTGCACGGTCACCCACCCACTCGGCACGACGCAACGCTGCACGCCTAGCCCTTGGCCGGCACGGCAATCGCACTGCCATCGGGCACCACGCGGATCAGCCCCTCCTGCGTGGTGCTGGCCACCAGCACGCCATCGCGGGTGAAGAACTGCCCGCGCGCCAGGCCGCGGGAGCCTTGTGCGGTCGGGCTGTCCAGCGAATACAGCAGCCAGTCGTCGGTGCGGAACGGCCGATGGAACCACAGCGCGTGATCGAGCGAGGCCATCTGCACGTTGGGCGTGTAGTAGCTGATGCCGTGCGGAAACGTGGAGGTGCCCAGCAACTGAAAGTCCGACGCGTACGCCAGCAGCACCTGATGCAGGCCCACGTCGTCGCCGATCGGGTCGTTCAAGCGCAGCCACATCTGCTGGAACGGCGGGCGCTTGGGCGGCCTGAGTTCGTCGCGCGGAAACACGTGGCGAAATTCGAACGGGCCGCCGCGCGACAGCCAGCGCTGCACTTTCGGCGGCAGGTTCGCCAGCACCTCCGGTGCCAGCGGAGCGGCTGGTTCGATGTCTTCCGGTGGCGGCACCACCGGCATCGCCGACTGATGCTCGGCGCCGTCTTCGCGTTCCTGAAACGAGGCCGCGCAGAAAAAGATCACCTTGCCGTGCTGGATCGCGGTGACCCGGCGGACCGAAAAACTGCCGCCATCGCGGGTGCGGTCGACGTCGTAGACGATGGGGTGGTCGATGTTGCCGGCACGCAGAAAATAGGCATGCAGCGAATGCGCCTGGCGCCCGTTGTCGACCGTGGCCTGCGCGGCCGACAGCGCCTGGCCCAGCACTTGTCCACCGAAGACGTATTTGGTGCCGATGTCGCGGCTCTGGCCGCGGAACAGGTTGTCCTCCAGGCGCTCCAGCGACAGCAGGCTGATCAGTTCGGAGACGACGGGTTCGGCGGTGGCGGACAAGGGGCTGGCCTGGGTGCGACGGACCGCGATTATAGCGGGCCGCTTCGTGGTCACCGCGGCAGTGGAAGGCTCAGCCCTTCTGCAGGCGCGCGACCAGTCCGTGCAGTGCGGCCTGTGCATCCGGGGCGTACCAGCCGTCGACGAACCGCTCCAGCTGGATCAGCTCCGGCGCCAGGGCCGCGCGCAGGTCGGCGCGGGCCACCGCACGCGTGGCCAGCATCGGCTGACGCGGCAGCTGCTGCAGTTCGTGCAGCCAGGCCACCGCGCGCGCGGTGACCAGCTCGCCGTCGACCAGTTCATCCACCAGGCCGATCTGCACCGCCTGTTCGGCAGGCAGCAGCTGCCCGGCGATCAGCAGGCGCTCGGCACGGTGCGCGCCGACCACCCGGCGCAACAGCCGCTGGATGCCTTCCGGTGCGGCCAGGCCGACCTGCACTTCGTTCAAGCCGATCGTGTACGGCCTGGCGGTATCGGCGCTGCGTGCCATCACCCGGTAGTCGCAGCACAGCGCCAGCACGCAGCCGCCGGCCGGCGCATGCCCGCCGATCGCCGCAACCACCGGAATCCGGCTGTTGGCCAGCGCCTGCGCAGCCTCGAAGAATGCCGTCCAGCTGGCCAGCAACGCCGCGCGGTCGGTACCGTGCGCCAGCAGCTGCGGCACATCCATGCCACCGGAGAAGATCCGCTCGTTGCCAGACAGCACGATGCCGTCGGCCTCGTCGCCGGCCTGTTGCACCGCAGCGCTCAGTGCCTGGCACAGCGCACGATCCAGCGCATTGACCGGCGGGCGCGCCAGACGGATTTCGCGAACTCGGCCATGGTCTAAGATCTGGATGCTCATTCGGGGCTCCTGGAGGTCGGGTCATGATAGACGGCAGTCGAAGCAGGTGGCAGCTGCGTGCACGCGTGTGGCTTGGTGTGATGGCGCTGCTGGCCAGCACGGGCGCTGCGGCGCAGTGCATGCCTGAGTTCAAGGACGGCTGGATCCGCATCCCGCCACTCGGCGGCATGGGCATGGCCGCGGGATTCGGGCAATTCCACAATGGCTGCACGCAACCGTTGACGATCACCGCGGCCACGAGCAGCGCCTTCGCCGACGTGTCGCTGCACGAGACCACGCAGAGCAATGGCGTCAGCCGCATGCGTGCAGTACCCGCGCTGGCCCTGCCCGCCGGCAGGGCGGTACCCCTGGCACCCGGCGGCCTGCATCTGATGTTGATGGAGGCACGCGCCCCGCTGCAGGAAGGCGCGCAGGTACCGGTGACGTTCACCTTGCAGGACGGTCGCCAATTCAAGGCCACGCTGCAGGCACGCAAGCGCGCGCCGGGCGGATGAGGAGCGGGGCGGATATACGCCCGGGGAGCCGGCTTCGTCTTCCGCATGCACGTGCGTGCGGCATTGCCGGGGCGCTTGGGCCTGCGGCCTGCGGCCAGGTGCAGCGGGATCGGCTCGCGCGGCGCCACTGCCAGATAAAGCACGCGCCCACAAAAAAACGGCGGCTCCCGCAAGAGCCGCCGTCGATGGCGTGATTGCCCAGGCCTGGCGGCGCGACCGCTCAGGTGCTGGCGAGGCGCACCGCGTCCGGCAGCGGCGCACTCTTGCCGGTCTGCGTATCGATCCACACCACCACCACGTTGCCATCGGAATACAGCACGCCGTCGTCCTTCTGGTCGAAGATGCGGTGGCCGATGGTGACGCTGCTGTTGCCCAGCCGCTCCACGAACAGCTCCACTGTGATGTCGTTGGGCCAGATCAGCGGCTGCTTGTAGTTGACGTTGGTGGCCGCGACCACCGGTGCGATGCGGTCGGTCATTGACACGCCTTGCACGCCCAGCATCCAGCGCACGCGTGCTTCTTCCAGATAGGAAATGTATTTGGCGTTGTTGACGTGGCCCATGCTGTCCATGTCGCGCCAGCGCACGCTGATCGGAATGCGTGCCAGGATCTTGTGTTCGCTCATCAGCTTGCCTTCTTCTTCGCGGTTTTTTTGGTGGCGGACTTGGCAGCCTTGGCCACCTTCTCCGGTTTGACCTTGCGCGGCGGGCGCGCATCCGGCTTGTTGGCCATCGCGGCCGGACGCGTCTCGCGCGCCTTCACCGACGGCAGCATCTTTGCCAGGAACTGGCCAGTGTAGGACGCCTCGTGCACGGCCACATCTTCCGGCGTACCGGAGACCAGGATGGTGCCGCCACGGTGGCCGCCTTCCGGGCCCAGATCCACGATCCAGTCCGCGGTCTTGATCACGTCCAGATTGTGTTCGATCACCACCACGGTATTGCCTTCGTCGCGCAGCTTGTGCAACACGCCGAGCAAGGCTTCGATATCGTGGAAGTGCAGGCCGGTGGTCGGCTCGTCCAGGATGTACAGGGTGCGTCCGGTATCGCGACGCGAAAGTTCCTTGGACAGCTTGACGCGCTGCGCTTCACCGCCGGAGAGCGTGGTCGCGCTCTGGCCCAGCTTGATGTAGCTCAGACCGACATCGACCAGGGTTTCCAGCTTGCGCGCGATCGACGGCACCGGCTCGAACAGGCGCAACGCGTCTTCCACGGTCATCTGCAGCACATCGCTGATATTGAATCCCTTGTAGCGGATCTCCAGCGTCTCGCGGTTATAGCGCTTGCCGTGGCAAACGTCGCAAGGCACGTAGACGTCGGGCAGGAAGTGCATCTCCACCTTGATCATGCCGTCGCCCTGGCAGGCCTCGCAGCGGCCGCCGCGCACGTTGAAGCTGAAACGCCCCGGCGAGTAGCCGCGCGCGCGCGCCTCGGGCACCTGCGCAAACAACTCGCGCAACGGGGTAAACATGCCGGTGTAGGTGGCCGGGTTTGAACGTGGCGTGCGACCGATCGGCGACTGGTCGATGTCCACCACCTTGTCGAACAGATCGAGATTTTCGACTTCGCGATGTGGCGCCACCACGTGCGAGGCACCGTTGATCTCGTTGGCCGCCAGCGTGAACAAGGTATCGTTGATCAGCGTCGACTTGCCCGAGCCGGATACGCCGGTGATGCAGGTCAGCAGGCCGGCCGGAATGTCCAGATCGACGTTCTTGAGGTTGTTGCCGGTCGCCCCGCGCAGATGCAGCATCATCTTCGGGTTGGGCTTGTGGCGCTGCTTGGGGATCTCGATGCGGCGCTTGCCCGACAGGTATTGGCCGGTCAGCGAGCGCGGCGATTTCAGGATGTCCTCCAGCGTGCCTTGCGCGCAGATCTCGCCGCCATGCACGCCGGCACCGGGGCCGATGTCCAGCACATGGTCGGCCAGGCGGATCGCATCTTCGTCATGCTCGACCACGATCACCGTGTTGCCCAGATCGCGCAGCCGCGTCAGCGTGCCGAGCAGGCGTTCGTTGTCGCGCTGGTGCAGGCCGATCGATGGCTCGTCCAGCACGTACATCACGCCCACCAGGCCGGCACCGATCTGGCTGGCCAGACGGATGCGCTGCGCCTCGCCGCCGGACAAGGTGTCGGCCTTGCGTTCCAGGGTGAGGTAATCCAGGCCCACATCGACCAGGAAGCCCAGCCGCTCGCCGATCTCCTTGACGATCTTGGCCGCGATCTCGCCGCGCCAGCCCGGCAAGGACAAACCACGGAAAAAGTTCAGCGCTTCGTTGACCGGCAGCACCACCAGTTCCGGTAGTGGGCGATCGGCCACGAACACATTGCGCGCAGCACGATTCAAGCGGGTGCCATTGCAGGCCGGGCAGGGCTGCTGGCTGACGTACTTGGTCAGCTCTTCGCGCACTGCTGGCGACTCGGTTTCGCGGTAGCGACGTTCCAGGTTCGGCAGAATGCCCTCGAAGCGATGCTTGCGCGTGGTACGCCCGCCCGCATCGGTGAAGTAGGTGAAGCTGATCACCTCATCGCCGCTGCCGAACAGCACCGCCTGGCGCACCTTGGCCGGCAGCGTGTTCCATACCGCGTCCACATCGAACTTGTAGTGCTTGGCCAGCGAGGCGATCAGCTGGAAGTAATAGGCATTGCGTCGATCCCAGCCGCGCACCGCACCGGCCGACAGCGACAGCTCCGGATGCACCACCACACGGTCCGGGTCGAAGAACTCGGCCACGCCCAGGCCATCGCAACTCGGACAGGCGCCGACCGGTGCGTTGAACGAGAACAGCCGCGGTTCCAGCTCCGGCAGCGAGTAATCGCACACCGGGCAGCTGTACTTGGACGAGAACAGGTGCGGTGCGGCCGCCGGGTCGTCCAGCGACTGCACCGCCACCATGCCTTCGCCCAGCTTGAGCGCGGTTTCGAAACTTTCCGCCAGGCGCTGCTTGATGTCCTCGCGCGGGCGGAAACGGTCGATCACCGCTTCGATGGTGTGTTTCTGGCGCAATGCCAGCGGCGGCACCGCATCGATCTCGTACAGTTCGCCGTCCACGCGCACGCGCACGAAGCCCTGCGCACGCAGTTGTTCGAACACCTGCGCATGCTCGCCCTTGCGGTCGCGGATCACCGGGGCCAGCAGCATGTAGCGCTGTTCCTGGTCCTGGGTGAGCATGTGGTCGACCATCTGGCTGACGGTCTGCGCTTCCAGCGGGAAGCCGTGGTCCGGGCAGCGCGGCTGACCGACGCGCGCGTACAGCAGGCGCAGGTAGTCGTAGATCTCGGTGATGGTGCCGACGGTGGAGCGTGGGTTGTGCGAAGTCGATTTCTGTTCAATCGAAATCGCCGGGGACAGCCCTTCGATATGGTCCAGGTCCGGCTTTTCCATCACGCTCAGGAACTGGCGCGCATACGCCGACAGCGACTCGACGTAGCGGCGCTGGCCTTCTGCATAGATGGTGTCGAACGCCAGCGACGACTTGCCCGAACCGGACAGGCCGGTGATCACGATCAGTTTGTCGCGGGGCAGGTCGAGGTCGATGTTCTTGAGGTTGTGCGTCCGCGCGCCGCGGATGCGGATGAAATCCATCGCCATGGGGGATCCGATGTCGGGCCGGCGAACCGGCGGTGGTGCGAGCGTGCTCAGCAGGAATGAGTGGCAGTCGATCAGCCTACCCGCCGACCTAGGTGAGGGCAATTGCCCCAAATGCCAGTCTGCCGGGGCCGTTGTGGCGGCCGGATGATGCGTTCCACCAGGGCGATCCGGCCGGCAGCGGCGGGCCGGCTTGCGGGTTGACCCGAAACCGGCTAGGCCAGTACAATTCCGCTCCTGTCTGCCCCATGGGCAAGTCAGGCGACCATAATAACTACAGAGGAACACCTGGTCATGTACGCAGTTCTGGTAACCGGCGGTAAGCAATACCGCGTCGCGCAGGGCGAAACGCTCCGCGTGGAAAAGCTCGAAGTCGAAGCTGGCAACGAGATCAAGTTCGACACCATCCTGATGCTGGGTGATAGCGACGGCATCAAGCTGGGCGATGCGCTGAAGGGCGCCTCGGTCACCGCCAAGGTCGTGGCCCATGGCCGCGCCGACAAGGTGCGCATCATCAAGTTCCGTCGCCGCAAGCACCACATGAAGCGTCAGGGACACCGTCAGCACTACACCGAAATCGAGATCACCGGCATCGCCGGTGGTGACAAGAAGTAAGGAGAACCAGTCATGGCACATAAAAAGGGCGTAGGTTCCTCGCGCAACGGTCGCGATTCCAACCCGAAGTACCTCGGCGTGAAGATCTTCGGTGGCCAGGCCATCGACGCCGGCAACATCATCGTGCGGCAGCGCGGCACCCAGTTCCATCCGGGCGCCGGCGTCGGCCTGGGCCGTGATCACACGCTGTTTGCGCTGGTCGACGGCAAGGTGGAATTCTCCACCAAGGGCCCGAAGAAGCGTCGCACCGTCAGCGTGGTTGCCGAGGCGTAATCGCCCGCTCCATGCAGGCCAGTTCGCCCGGCAACGCTGCCGGGCGAATGAGACGGAAAGCCCCGCTTTTGCGGGGTTTTGCGTTTGAGAGTTGCGAATCGGGATTCGGGATTGGGGATTCGCAAGAGCGGACCCCTCGGCATCCTGGCGTCCCCATCCTTTCCTGCTGACGGGCTCGCCATGGTTGCGTTGCAGCGTTGTCACCAATCCCAAATCACGAATCCCGAATCCCATGAAATTAGTCGACGAAGCAGAAATCCTGGTCACCGCCGGTAATGGCGGCAATGGCTGTGTCGGCTTTCGCCGCGAGAAGTTCATCCCGTTGGGCGGGCCTGATGGCGGTGATGGCGGGGCAGGCGGCAGCGTCTGGATCGTGGCCGACGAGAACGTCAACACCCTGGTCGACTTCCGTCATGAGCGCACCTTCAAGGCGCAGCGCGGCGAGAACGGCATGGGCCGCCAGGCCTATGGCAAGGGCGGCGAAGATCGCGTCATCGTGGTGCCGGTCGGCACCGTGGTGATCAACGTGCAGACCGATGAAATCATTGGCGACCTGGTCCAGCACGGCGATCGCCTGCTGGTGGCCAAGGGCGGCAAGGGCGGTCTGGGCAACATGCATTTCAAAAGCTCGGTCAACCGTGCGCCGCGCCAGTCCACCACCGGTGAAGAGGGCGAGGAGCGCCTGCTCAAGCTGGAGCTCAAGCTGCTGGCCGACGTTGGCCTGCTGGGCTTCCCGAATGCTGGCAAGAGCACGCTGATCCGTGCGGTGTCGTCGGCCACGCCGAAGGTGGCGGACTACCCGTTCACCACGCTGTATCCCAATCTGGGCGTGGTCAGTGTCGAGGCGTACCGCAGCTTCGTGATCGCGGACGTGCCCGGCCTGATCGAAGGCGCAGCCGATGGCGCCGGCCTGGGTACGCAGTTCCTACGTCACCTGCAGCGCACCCGCCTGCTGCTGCATCTGGTGGACATGGCCCCGATGGATGGTGGGGTGGACGGTGTGTCGCCGGCCGACCAGGTGCGTACCCTCGAGCGCGAGCTCGAGCGGCATGATCCTGAGTTGCTGAAGAAGCCGCGCTGGCTGGTGCTCAACAAGGCCGACCTGATGTTCGAGGACGAGGCGCGCGCCGCTGCCGAGGCCATCGTGGCCGAGCTGGGCTGGACTGCGCCGTGGTATCTGGTCTCGGCGCTGGGCCGTGACGGCACCTTCCCGATCATGAAGGACGTCATGGCCTTCTTCGACCGCCAGCGCGAGGACGAGCTCGAGGCACGCGATGCGGGCTGAGTGCGCAGGCGCACACACAAAAAACCCGGCCGAGGCCGGGTTTTTCTGTGCTACCGGAAGCCAGGCTTCCGGCAACGTCGCTGCCGATCGCTTACGCGGCCTTGATGGCCTTGATGCGCGCGGTCAGGCGGCTCTTGTGGCGTGCAGCCTTGTTCTTGTGAATCAGGCCACGGGCGCTGAAACGGTCGAGGATCGGCTGTGCAACGGCGAAAGCAGCTTCGGCGCCTGCAGCATCGTTGGCGTCAAGGGCCTTGATCACCTTCTTGACGGCGGTGCGCAGCATCGAGCGCTGACCGGTGTTGCGCTCATTGCGCACAATGGTCTGCTTGGCGCGCTTCTTGGCGGACTTGATATTGGCCACGGTGGTGGTTTCCTGAAAAATCGGTGTGGTGGAAAAAGCAAGCGCGAAAGTATGATGGACCCAGATATGTACGTCAAGTCAGTTGTCAAGAGGCAGTCCCCATGAGCACCCCCCGCATGATGAGGGGCCTGCTCTCCTTCAGCAGCATGACCATGGTGTCGCGGGTGCTGGGACTGGTGCGCGACCAGGTCATCACCACCACCTTCGGCAGCAATGCGGTGACCGATGCGTTCTGGGTGGCCTTCCGGGTTCCCAATTTCCTGCGGCGGCTATTTGCCGAAGGCTCCTTCGCCACCGCCTTCGTGCCGGTGTTCACCGAGGTCAAGGAAACCCGGTCGCATGCCGAGCTGCGCGAGCTGATGGCGCGCGTGGCCGGGACCCTCGGCGGCGTGCTGCTGCTGGTCACCGCGCTGGCGCTGATCTTCGCCCCGCAGCTGGCCACGCTCTTCTCCAGCGGGGTGGACACCGATCCGGCCAAGCATGGCCTGCTGGTGGATCTGTTCCGTCTGACCTTCCCGTTCCTGCTGTTCGTGTCGCTGACTGCGCTGGCAGGCGGGGCGCTGAACAGTTTCCAGAAGTTCGCCATGCCGGCGCTGACCCCGGTGATCCTCAACCTGTGCATGATCGCCGGCGCCGTGTGGCTGGCGCCGAAGTTGGGCGGCACTCCGGAAAGGCAGATCCTCGCGCTGGGCTGGGCGGTGCTGGCGGCGGGCATGCTGCAGTTGCTGTTTCAGCTGCCTTCGCTGAAGGGCATCAACCTGCTGACCCTGCCGCGCTGGGGCTGGCGACACCCGGGTGTGCGCAAGGTGCTGACCCTGATGGTGCCGACCCTGTTCGGCTCCTCGGTGGCGCAGATCAACCTGCTGCTGGACACCGTGATCGCCGCCAAGCTGACCGATGGCTCGCAGTCGTGGCTGTCGCTGGCCGACCGGTTCCTGGAACTGCCGCTGGGCGTGTTCGGGGTGGCGCTGGGTACGGTGATCCTGCCGGCGCTGGCGCGCCATCACGTCAAGACCGACCGCGCCGCGTTTTCCAGCGCGCTGGACTGGGGCTTCCGGACAACCTTGCTGATCGCAATGCCGGCCATGCTGGGGTTGTTGTTGCTGGCCGAGCCGCTGGTGGCAACGTTGTTCCAGTATCACAAGTTCACCGCTTTCGACACCCGCATGACGGCCTTGTCGGTATACGGCCTGAGCTTCGGACTACCGGCGTACGCCATGCTCAAGGTGGTGCTGCCGGCGTTCTATGCGCGCCAGGACACCCGCACCCCGGTGCGCGCCGGCGTGGCGGCGCTGGTGGCCAATATGGTGTTCAACTTTGCGTTCCTGGCGGTGCTGTACCACCTCATGGTGCCGCCCGAGCTCAAGGCGCAGGGCGTGATGCAGGCGCTGGGTAAACAGCCCGGGCTGCATCTGGCGCTGGGCATTGCCAGCGCGCTGTCGAGTTATCTCAACCTGGGACTATTGTGGTACTGGCTGGGCAAGTCCGGCGTGTATCAGCGCCGGCCGGGCTGGGGCGGCTATGTGATGCGTCTGCTGCTGGCATGCACGGCGATGGCGGTGGTGCTGTTGGGCCTGCTGTGGTGGCTGCCGTCGTTCACCGGAATGGACAAGTGGCAGCGGATCGGCTGGCTGGCGGTGCTGGTCGGCAGTGGCGGGCTGACCTACCTGGCAGCGCAGCTGGCGCTGGGTCTGCGGCCGCGCCACCTGCGCGAGAGCTGAGTCTGGATGTCGGGTCCCTTCCCCCGTGTGCGGGGGAAAGTGCCTGAAGGGCGGATGGGGGTAGGCCGTACCGGCGGCGGGCTTGGCCTGGTGTCGCTGAGCGCTTGCGTGATCGATGCGGATCATGCGGGTTGACAGGCACGGCTATACTTACAAGTTATGTATCAGCGAGGGTCGGCCGCCAAGCCGGCATCTGTTTGGATCGAGGAATGAGCAGGCTGTTTAGAGACGTCGCGGGCGGGACGCTGTTCCCGCACGGAAGCGTGGTCTGCATCGGCGCCTTCGATGGCCTGCACCTGGGGCATCGGGCATTGGTGCAGCACGCGGTTGACCGCGCGCGCGCGCTCGGCGTGCCGGCGGTGGCGTTGAGCTTCGAGCCATTGCCGCGCGAGTTCTTCGCCCCGGCCGCACCGCCGCCGCGGCTGACCCTGGCGCGCGCCAAGATCGAAGGCCTGCTCGGTTTCGGCGCCGACAGCGTCGGCCTGATCCGGTTCGATGGCCGTCTGTCGGCGATGCGCGCCGAAGACTTCGTGCGGCTGGCGCTGGTGGGCCGGCTCTGCGCCCGCGAGGTGTGGATCGGCCCGGAATTCCGTTTCGGCCATCGCCGTGGCGGCGACATCGCCTTGTTGCGCACACTCGGCGAACAGCACGGATTTGCGGCCGGGGAGATTGCGCCGGTGCATCTGCATGGCGAGCGCATTTCCGCCACGCGTATCCGTGAATTATTGGTGGCAGGCGAGTTTGCGCACGCCGCCGATCTGCTCGGCCGCCCGTACGCCATCGGCGGGCGGGTGGTGCGCGGCAAGCAACTGGGTCGCACGTTGGGCTACCCCACCGCGAATCTGCGGTTTTCGCGCACGCCGGCGCTGTCGGGCATCTATGCCACCTGGGTGCACGGCGTGGCCGCGCAACCGTGGCCCTCGGTGTCCAGCTTCGGCACGCGGCCGACCGTGGCTGGCGTGGAGCCGCTGCTGGAAGCGCATCTGTTCGATTTCCAGGGCGATCTGTACGGCCGGCATCTGGAAGTTGAATTCGTCGCCAAACTGCGCAACGAGGAAAAGTTCGATGGTCTGGAGGCGCTGACCGTGCAGATGCATCGCGATGCCGAACAGGCGCGCGCGGTGCTTCAGGGCAGCCCGTCGCGAATGCTGGTTGGCGCTGGAAGCATGGGCGGCCTGCAGCAGGCGCGCGATGTTTCCGTGCATGCCGAAGGCAGTCGCAGGCAAGGCGCTGTGGCGCCCGGTGCAGACCCCAATAATGCGAGTCCCTCGCAACAGCCCGCACATCCCTGTGCGGACTCTTCAATGAAAGCAGCGCAACGGTAGATTCCTGTGACCCAAGACTACAAAGCCACTCTTCATCTGCCTGCGACGGACTTTCCGATGCGCGGCGACCTGCCCAAGCGCGAGCCCGCGATGCTGGACCGCTGGGAGCGCGAGGGCCTGTATGCGCAGCTGCGCGCCAACGCGGCCGGGCGCCCGCTGTTCGTACTGCACGATGGCCCGCCATATGCCAACGGCCAGATCCATCTTGGCCACGCGGTCAACAAGATCCTCAAGGACATCATCGTCAAGTCGAAGTATCTGGCTGGCTTCGATGCGCCCTACATCCCGGGCTGGGACTGCCATGGCTTGCCGATCGAGATCGCGATCGAGAAAAAGTACGGCAAGGTCGGCGTGAAGCTGGACGCGGCGGAATTTCGTCAGAAGTGCCGCGAGTACGCGAGCGAGCAGATCGATCTGCAGCGCCGCGACTTCAAGCGCCTGGGCGTGGTGGGCGATTGGGACAACCCGTACAAGACCCTGGATTTCCGCTTCGAGGCCAACGAGCTGCGCGCACTGGCCAGGATCATCGAGAACGGCCATCTGACCCGTGGCGTCAAGCCGGTGCACTGGTGCTTCGATTGCGGCTCGGCGCTGGCCGAAGCCGAGATCGAATACGCCGACAAGGTCTCGCCGACGGTGGATATCGCCTATCCGGCGCGCGATCCGGGTGCTGTCGCTGCCGCATTCGGTGCGACGCTACCGGCGGACGTGAGCGTGGCGGTGCCGATCTGGACCACCACGCCGTGGACGCTGCCGGCCTCGCTGGCGGTGAGCCTGGGTGCGGAACTGGATTACGTGCTGGTCGAAGGCCCGGCCGATCGCGGCCAGCCGCGTTGGCTGGTGGTGGCAGAGGCCTTGGCGGCCAAGGCGTTGTCGCGATACGGCGTGGACGAGGTGGTGGTGCACGGTCGCGCCAAGGGCGCGGTGCTGGATCAGATGCTGCTGAACCACCCGTTCTACGTCGAGCGCGAGATACCGCTGCTGCTGGGTGACCATGTGTCGGCCGAGGACGGTACCGGCGCAGTGCACACCGCCCCAGGTCACGGCCAGGAGGACTACCAGGTCTCCAAGCAGTACGGGCTGCTGGAGCGCTACGGCGCTGCGCAGATCAATCCGGTGGACGGACGCGGCGTGTATCTGCCGTCGACCCCGCCGCTGGGCGACACCGTGCTGGCCGGGCTGCATATCTGGAAGGCCAACGAGGTCATCATCGACGCGCTGCGCGACACCGGCGTGCTGCTGGCGGCGAGCAAGATGGAGCACAGCTATCCGCACTGCTGGCGGCACAAAACGCCGATCGCGTTCCGTGCCACGCCGCAGTGGTTCTTTTCGATGGAGCAGGCCAACCTGCGCGCTGACGCGCTCAAGGCGATCGAACAGGTGACGTGGTACCCGGCCTGGGGCCAGGCGCGTATTGCCGGCATGGTCGAAGGACGTCCGGACTGGACCATCTCGCGCCAGCGCACCTGGGGCGTGCCGATCGCCCTGTTCGTGCATCGCGAAACCGGCGAGCCGCATCCACGCAGCACCGAATTGCTGGGGCAGGTGGCCGACCGGGTGGAGCAGGGCGGTGTGGACGTGTGGTACGCGCTGGATGCCGCCGAGCTGCTGGGCGACGAGGCCGCCGACTACGACAAGATCACCGACATCCTGGATGTGTGGTTCGACTCGGGCGTGACCCACGAGGCGGTGCTGGTGGACCGCGGCCTGCCCACGCCGGCGGACCTGTATCTGGAAGGTTCCGATCAGCACCGTGGCTGGTTCCAGTCCTCGCTGCTGACCGGCGTGGCCATGAATAAGGCGGCGCCGTACAAGCAGTGCCTGACCCACGGCTTCACCGTGGACGAGCACGGCCGCAAGATGTCCAAGTCGCTGGGCAACGGCATCGAGCCGCAGGACATCATGAAGACGCTGGGCGCGGACATCCTGCGCCTGTGGATCGCCTCGGCCGACTACAGCAACGAGATGTCGCTGTCGCAGGAGATCCTCAAGCGCAATGCCGATGCGTATCGCCGCCTGCGCAATACCGCGCGTTTCCTGCTGGGCAACCTGCATGGCTTCGACCCGCTGCAGCATCTGGTGGCGCTGGACGACATGGTGTTGCTGGACCGTTGGATCGTGCATCGCGCGCATGAGCTGCAGGAAAAGATCGTGGCCGCCTACGCGCGCTACGACTTCGCCGAAATCGTGCAGGCGCTGCTGAATTTCTGCAGCGTGGATCTGGGCTCCTTGTACCTGGACGTCACCAAGGACCGTCTGTACACGATGGCCGAAGAGTCGCGCGGCCGCCGGTCTGCGCAGAGTGCGATGTATCACGTGGCCGAAGCGTTCGTGCGCTGGGTCGCGCCGGTGCTCACCTTCACCGCTGAAGAGCTATGGGCATATCTGCCGGGCGAGCATGTCGGCAACGTGCTGTTCGCCACCTGGTACGACGGCCTGGCGCCGCTGCCGGCCGATGCCGCCTTGACCGGCGCGGACTTCGACAAGTTGCTGGCCCTGCGTGAGCAGGTGGCCAAGGTGCTGGAGCCGATGCGTGCAAACGGCGCGATTGGCGCGGCACTGGAAGCGGAGATCACCGTGGCTGCCGATGCGCAGACCGCCGCGCGCTGGCAGCCGCTGGCCGATGAACTGCGCTTTTTGTTCATCAGTGGCGATGTCACCGTGACAGCGGCCAGCACCGACGACATCTTCGTCAGCGCGCAGCCCACGACCAAGGCCAAGTGCGTGCGCTGCTGGCATCACCAGGCCAGCGTGGGCAGCGACCCGCGGCATCCCGAGCTGTGCAGCCGCTGCGTCAGCAATATCGAAGGCCCCGGCGAGGTGCGTCGCTGGTTCTAGCGGCGCGGGTCCTGATGTGTTGATAGCTTCTCCCGCAAGCGGGAGTCCGTTCCAAGACTCCTTCTCCCGCAAGCGGGAGTCCGTTCCAATACCCTTCTCCCGCAAGCGGGAGTCCGTTCCAATACCCTTCTCCCGCAAGCGGGAGTCCGTTCCAATATTCCTTCTCCCGCAAGCGGGAGAAGGTGGCGCGCAGCGCCGGATGAGGGCATTACTTCGCATCCGGCACCGCTTGCCGATTTGCCCGTCGGGCAGCTTCTTCCGAACCCGGAAGTAGCAACAGCTAAGGTGATTCGATGACCGCAAGACCCAAACCCTCCGCATTGATCTGGTTGCTGCTCTCGGCCGTGGTGATCGGGCTGGACCAGTGGAGCAAGGCCTGGGTGTTGTCCAGCCTGCCCGAGTACACCCCGGTGCCGGTCATCGAGGGTTTTTGGAACTGGTACCGCACCTATAACACCGGCGCGGCCTTCAGCTTTCTGAGCGATGCCGGCGGCTGGCAGCTGTGGTTCTTCACTGCGTTGGCGGTGGGTATCAGCGGCCTGCTGGCGTTCTGGCTGTCGCGCACCGCGCGCAACGAGTGGCGCAGCGCGCTGCCGTATGCGCTGGTGATCGGTGGGGCGATCGGCAACGTGATCGACCGGCTGATGCACGGCCATGTGGTCGATTTCATCCAGTGGTACATCGGCAGCCATACCTGGCCGTCGTTCAACATCGCCGATTCGGCGATCGTGGGGGGCGCGATCGGGATTGCCGTGTTCGGCCTGTTCGACAAGTCCGGCAAGCGGGAGCCGGGAATCGGGAATCGCCGCTGAAGTTCCCGCGGACCGGCGCTGCCCGGCTCCATTCCCCAATCGCCATTCCCGTAGAATGCACCGCATGGATGTCCTGCTCGCCAATCCCCGTGGTTTTTGTGCCGGCGTCGACCGCGCGATCGAGATCGTCAAGCGTGCGATCGAGACGCTGGGCGCCCCGATCTATGTACGGCACGAGGTGGTGCACAACCGTTTCGTGGTCGACGACCTCAAGCAGCGCGGCGCGATCTTCGTCGAAGAGCTGGACGAGGTGCCCGACAACGCCACGGTGATCTTCAGTGCGCACGGCGTCTCACAGGCGGTGCGCCAGGAGGCCGAGCGCCGTGGGCTCAAGGTGTTCGATGCCACCTGCCCGCTGGTGACCAAGGTGCATTTCGAGGTGGCGCGGCACTGCCGGGCCGGCCGCGATGTGGTGCTGATCGGCCATGCCGGGCATCCGGAGGTGGAAGGCACGATGGGGCAGTGGAGCCGTGAGCGTGGCGCGGGCACGATCTATCTGGTCGAGGACATCGAGCAGGTGGCCACACTCCACATCAACCAGCCGGAAAACCTGGCCTACACCACCCAGACCACGCTGTCGGTGGACGACACCATGGGCATCATCGAGGCCCTGCGCGCACGCTACCCGGCGATGCAGGGGCCCAGGCACGACGACATCTGCTACGCCACCCAGAACCGCCAGGACGCCGTGCGCGATCTGGCGCGCCAGTGCGACCTGGTGCTGGTGGTCGGTTCGCCCAATAGTTCCAATTCCAACCGGCTGAGCGAGCTGGCCCGGCGCGATGGCGTGGAGTCGTACCTGATCGACAATGCCAGTGAGATCGACCCGGCCTGGGTCGTCGGCAAGCAGCATATCGGCCTGACTGCCGGTGCCTCCGCGCCGCAGGTGCTGGTCGATGGCGTGCTGGCCCGGTTGCGCGAGCTCGGTGCGGCCGGCGTGTCCGAACTGGAAGGTGAGCCGGAATCGATGGTGTTTGCGCTGCCCAAGGAACTGCGGCTGCGCCTGGTCAGTTGAGCGCGGCGGAGGCCGGCGGCATCGGCGATGGCGCGACAGGCGGCATCGATTGACCGGGCTGCGTCGTGCTCCTACAATGCACGGCTCGCCGGAATAGCTCAGTTGGTAGAGCGGCGCATTCGTAATGCGTAGGTCGTAGGTTCGATTCCTATTTCCGGCACCAACGCTTCAGCACTGGGCCGGCCCTTGGCCGGCCCAGTCGCGTTTTGGGAGGGCGCGCAACTGGATGCGTCTTTCAACACCGCTTTTTTTGGCACGGTCGCAGCGCTTCAGTAACGGCCACGGCCGCCCACTGCACCCGCGCGCTGCGCTGCGACAACATGTCGCACACTTTTGCGCGCATTAATTGCGGCAGATCATTGCCAATGGGTTTCGTGCAGGTGCAGCAAAGATTAAAATTGGCGCGCTAACCCGTGTCTTCGGTCTGCGCGGGCCCGCCTTCACCAGGAAGGGCAGTGTCGGACATCTCCCTTGCGGAGCGACGAACGAGGCTGGCGTTCCTTCGCACTTGGATCGACCGATGATTCCGCTGAAACATCTCGGGCGTTTACTTCGTCCAGGCCTGGTGTTGCCGTTCCTGCTGCTGGCAGGCTGCAACTCGGCCATCCTCAATCCGAAAGGTCAGATCGGCCACGACGAGAAGCAACTGCTGATCACCTCGGTGGTGCTGATGCTGATCGTGGTCATCCCGGTGATCGTGATGACGATTGCGTTCGCCTGGAAGTATCGCGCGTCCAACACGAAGGCACGCTACGAGCCGGATTGGTCGCACTCCACCGCCATCGAAGTGGTGGTGTGGTCGATCCCGTGCGTGATCATTCTGGTGCTGGCGGTGCTGACCTGGCGCTCGTCGCACGCACTGGACCCGTACCGGCCGCTGGATTCGGACGTCAAGCCGATCAACATCGAAGCGGTGTCGCTGGACTGGAAGTGGATGTTCATCTACCCGGACCAGAACATCGCCACCGTCAACGAGATCGCGTTCCCGGTGCACACGCCGCTGAACTTCAAGATCACCTCCGACACGGTGATGAACTCGTTCTTCATCCCGCACCTGGGCACCATGATCTACGCCATGGCGGGCATGGAAACCAAGCTGCATCTGGTGGCCAACGAGCCGGGTGAATACTTCGGCCTGTCGACCAACTACAGCGGTCACGGCTTCTCGAAGATGAGCTTCAAGGCGCATGCGGTCGACCAGGCCGGCTTCGAGGCGTGGGTGGCCAAGGTCAAGGCTTCGCCGACCGCGTTGAACGCCGCCGAGTACCAGGTGCTGGCCGCCAATCGCAACGACAAGGAACAGTATCCGGTCACCTACTACTCGTCGGTGCAGGACGGCATGTTCCGCTCGCTGGTCGACAAATACATGAATGGTCCGGGCCACAGCAAGGGTCATGGCGACCATGAGGCATCGGCTGCAGAGCCGGTCGCCATGTGCACTTCTGGAGACAAGTGATGCTAGGCAAACTTACGATCGAGGCGGTTCCGTACCACGAGCCGATCATCATGGTCGCGCTGGGTGGTGCAGGGCTGCTCGGCCTGCTCATCGCGGGCGCCATCACCAAGTACAAGCTGTGGGGCTACCTGTGGAAGGAGTGGTTCACCTCGGTGGATCACAAGCGCATCGGTGTGATGTACATCATCGTGGCGCTGGTCATGCTGCTGCGCGGCTTTGCCGACGCGGCCATGATGCGTACCCAGCAGGCGCTGGCAGGTAACGGCGGCGAAGGTGTGCTGCCGCCGCACCACTACGACCAGATCTTTACCGCGCATGGCGTGATCATGATCTTCTTCATGGCCATGCCGTTCATGACCGGCCTGTTGAACCTGATCGTGCCGCTGCAGATCGGCGCACGCGACGTGGCGTTCCCGTTCCTGAACTCGCTGAGCTTCTGGCTGTTCGTGGCCGGTGCGGCGCTGATCAACATCTCGCTGGGTGTCGGTGAATTCGCGCAGACCGGCTGGCTGGCATATCCGCCATTGTCAGGGCTGGAATACAGTCCAGGGGTCGGTGTCGATTACTACATCTGGGCGTTGCAGGTGTCCGGGTTGGGCACATTGCTGACCGGCATCAACTTCTTCGTGACGATCATGCGGATGCGCGCGCCGGGCATGACCCTGATGCGCATGCCGATCTTCACCTGGACCGCGCTGATCACCAACATCCTGATCATTGCCGCGTTCCCGATCCTGACCGTGGCGCTGGCGCTGCTGGGTGCCGACCGTTACCTGGGTACGCACTTCTTCACCAACGACGGTGGCGGCAACGCCATGATGTACGTCAACCTGATCTGGATCTGGGGTCACCCGGAGGTCTACATCCTGATCCTGCCGGCGTTCGGTATCTTCTCCGAGTTGATCGCCACCTATAGCCGCAAGCGGTTGTTCGGCTACACCTCGATGGTCTACGCCACCTCGTGCATCGGCGTGCTGTCGTTCGTGGTGTGGTTGCACCACTTCTTCACCATGGGCTCGGGTGCCAACGTCAATGCCTTCTTCGGCATCACGACGATGATCATCTCGATTCCGACCGGCGTGAAGATCTTCAACTGGCTGTTCACCATGTTCCGCGGTCGCGTGCACATGACCTCGCCGGTGCTGTGGACGATCGGCTTCATCATCACCTTCACCATCGGCGGCATGACCGGCGTGATGCTGGCGATTCCGGCCGTGGACTTCGTGCTGCACAACAGCCTGTTCCTGATCGCGCACTTCCATAACGTGATCATCGGCGGCGTGGTGTTCGGTTACCTGGCAGGTCTGACCTACTGGTTCCCGAAGGCGTTCGGCTTCAAGCTCAACGAGAAGATCGGCAAGGCGTCGTTCTGGTGCTGGATCATCGGTTTCTTCGTGGCCTTCATGCCGCTGTACGTGCTTGGCTTCATGGGCATGACCCGTCGCATGAACACCTACAACCACCCCGAGTGGGCGCCGTGGCTGTATGTCGCCGCGGTGGGTGCTGCGATCATCGGCCTGGGTATCTTCCTGAACCTGGTGCAGATCGGCTACAGCGTGTGGAAGCGCAAGGAGCATATGGACTACACGGGCGATCCGTGGGATGGCCGCACGCTGGAATGGGCCACCTCCTCGCCGCCGCCGTTCTATAACTTCGCCGTGCTGCCGCATATCGACGACCGCGACCAGTTCTGGGCCGACAAGCAGAACGGCAAGGGCTGGGTGCGTCCGTCCAAGTACGAGCCGATCCACATGCCGCGTAACACCGGTGCAGGCGTCTATATCGGTGCCTTCAGTGTGCTGCTGGGTTTCGGCCTGATCTGGCACATCTGGTGGCTGGCCATCATCGGCCTGGTGGGCATGATCGGCAGCTTCATTGCACGCACCTTCGATGACGACATCGATTACTGGGTGCCGGCCGATGAAGTGGAGCGCATCGAAAACGTACGCTTTGCCCTGCTCGAACAGCAACAGGCGGCGCAGGCCGCGAAGGTGGTATGACCATGGCTTCCTCGACCACGCTTGACCACGCCGCCCATGCGGGCGGCCACGATCACGACCACGACGAGCATCACGACGGCGGTGGCAACACCGTCTTCGGGTTCTGGGTCTACCTGATGAGCGACTGCCTGCTGTTTGCGGGCCTGTTCGCCACCTATGCGGTGCTCTCGGGCGCCACGGTGGACGGGCCGACAGCCAAGGAGCTGTTCGACCTGAAGTTCGTGCTGGTGGAAACCTTCCTGCTGTTGTTCAGCAGCCTGAGCTTCGGCTTTGCGATGATCTCCGCGCACAAGCGCAGCATGACCGGCCTGTACGGCTGGCTGGGCGTCACCGCGCTGCTGGGTATCGGCTTCCTGTGCATGGAAGTGTGGGAGTTCAATCACCTGATCCATGAAGGTGCCGGCCCGGGTCGCAGTGCGTTCCTGTCCGCCTTCTTCACCCTGGTGGGCACGCACGGTCTGCACGTGGCCTCGGGTCTGCTGTGGATGGCGGTGCTGGTGATCCAGATCTCCAAGAACGGCCTGACTCCGCGCAACAGCACGCGTCTGGCCTGCCTGAGCCTGTTCTGGCACTTCCTGGACATCATCTGGATCGGTGTGTTCACCGTCGTCTATCTGTTGGGAGCGCTGTAATGGCCAATCACCACCACACCGATACGGCTGCCGATGCGCATGCCGGCGGCCTGAAGTCCTACCTGATCGGCTTCGTGATGGCCGTGATCCTCACCGTCATCCCGTTTGCGATGGTGATGAGCGGCGCCTTCTCCAAGGGCGTCACCATCGTCGTCATCTCGGTCATGGCCGCAGTGCAGATGCTGGTGCACATGGTGTACTTCCTGCATATGGACCGCACACCCGAGCAGCGCTCCAACGTGCAGGTGGGCCTGTTCTCGCTGCTGATCATCGGCATCGTGATCGTCGGCTCGCTGTGGGTGCTGCACAACATGAACGTCAACATGATGCATTGAGACGGCACCACGCCGGATCGACGCACCGTTGAAGAAAAAGCCGCCAAGCGATTGGCGGTTTTTTTATGCGTCAATCGCGCGCAACATGACCAATGGCATACGGGGAAGCACAGGCGGGCGCTTAGCATCGTGGGCTTGCCTGTTCCAGGTCCCTGCGGAGTTGCGATGAAGATGCCCACCCTGTTGTCCGTGTCGTTGCTGGCAGCACTGTCGTTGCCTGCGGCCGCGCAAACCGCACCGCCGCAGGACGTGCCGTTCGACGGCACCTTGAAGATCGACGTGGATGCCACCGATCTGGCGCACCGCATCTTCAAGGTCAAGACCACCATGCCGGCCAAGCCCGGCCCGATGACGTTGCTGTACCCGCAATGGATTCCCGGCAACCACTCGCCAACCGGCCCGATCGACAAGCTGGCCGGTCTGGTGATCAAGGTCGATGGCAAGGTGGTGCCATGGACGCGCGACCAGTTCGATGTCTACGCGTTCAAGGTGGACGTGCCGCAGGGCGCCACCGAGCTGACCGCCGAGTTCAAGTTCCTCTCGCCGCAGGCTCCCACCCAGGGACGGGTGATGATGACCCCGGAAATGCTCAACCTGCAGTGGAACACCACCGCGCTGTATCCGGCCGGTTATTTCGCACGCAACATCAAGGCGCAGGCCAGCGTCACCTTGCCGGCCGGCTGGAGCTATGCCACGGCGCTGGAAACCGACCGCCGCGTGGGCGACACGGTGACCTTCAAGCCGATCGATTTCGACGACCTGGTCGATTCGCCGATGTTCGCCGGCAAGTACTACAAGCGCGTGGAGCTGAGTACCGGCAAACAGCCGGTCTATCTCAACGTGTTTGCCGACGAAGCCAAGTCGCTGGAGGCCAAGCCCGAGCAGATCAAGGCGCATGCGGCGCTGGTGCAGCAGATGGACAAGCTCTATGGTGCGCGGCATTTCGATCATTACGAATTCCTGCTGGCGCTGACCAAGAAGCTGGGCGGCATCGGCCTGGAGCACCATCGCTCCAGCGAAAACAGCGGCGTGCCGACCTACTTCACCGAGTGGGACAAGAGCTGGACCGGGCGCGACCTGCTCGCGCACGAATTCAACCATTCCTGGAACGGCAAGTACCGCCGTGGCGCCGACCTGGCCACGCCCAATTTCAATGTGCCAATGGGCGACAGCCTGCTGTGGTTGTACGAAGGCCAGACCCAGTTCTGGGGCGAAGTGATGGCTGCGCGGTCCGGCCTGTGGACGCAGGACCAGGCGCGCGACATGCTGGCCGGCGTGGCGGCCCAGTACGAGCGTGGTCGCCCCGGCATGGCCTGGCGCACGGTGCAGGACACCACCAACGATCCGACCATGTCGATGCGCCGCCCGAAGGCGTACCGCAACTATCAGATGAGCGAGGACTACTATTCCGGCGGCCAGATGATGTGGCTGGAGGTGGACAGCAAGCTGCGCGCGCTGACCAACAACAAGCGCTCCATCGACGACTTCGGCAAGGCGTTCTTCGGCATGAAGAACGGCGATTGGGACGTCAACCCGTACACCTTCGACGATATCGTGAGCACGCTCAACGGCGTTGCACCATACGACTGGGCGAGTCTATTGCGCGAGCGCATGGACGGGCACGGCTCGTTGAATGGCGGCATCGAGGCCAATGGCTGGAAGCTGGTCTACACCGAGGAGCCGAATCTTGCGACCAAGGCCGACGAGAGCGACGACAAGGACGTCAGCCTGACCTATTCGCTTGGCCTGTCCTTGAAAGCCTCGGGCGATATCAGCGATGTGCTGTGGGACGGCCCTGCGTTCAATGCGGGGCTGATTACCGGCAACACCATCGTGGCGGTGAATGGCCGCGCTTTCAGCAGCGAGGTGATCAAGGACGCCATCAAGGCGGCCAAGGGCACCACCGCGCCGATCGAACTGCTGGTCAAGCGCCTGGACCGCTATGACACCGTCCGCATCGATTATCACGGTGGGCTGTTGTACCCGCATCTGGAACGCATCGCCGGCAAGCCGGATCGCCTGAGCGAGTTGTACAAGCCGCGCTAAGTCATGCACTCCCACGGCGTTCCGCACCGTGGGAGTAGTGGAGCCGAAGCTGCCTGACTGCTCGTAGCGGTCAGGCAGCTTTTTTGCATTGATGCGTCGATGTGATCCGAGATGGACAGCAGCCGAGCGCATGGGCATCGTCTGCGCGCACGTCATTGC